>JANYBQ010000362.1 GCA_025360705.1 Betaproteobacteria bacterium
GCCAACCTGCAAGTCGCGGAGGCCCAGCTGGCACTGGCCTGCGCGCGTCTGTCGCGCATGGCGATAACCGCGCCTTTCGACGCTACGGTGGGCATCCGCAACGTCAACCTGGGCGATTTCGTCAAGGACGGCGCGGACCTGATCAATCTCGAAGACCTTCGCAGCATGTACGTCGACTTCCGCCTGCCGGAGCGGTACCAGGCCAAACTGCGCCAACGCCAGGTGGTGGAGTTGCAGCTGGACTCGCTTCCGGGCCGGGTTTTCAAAGCCACGGTGGAAGCGATTGACCCGCTATTGGATGTCAATGGGCGTTCGATCGGTGTGCGTGCCGTATTGCCCAACACCATGGGTGAGCCATTGCAGCAGGGGGGCAAACGTGCGGCGGCCCAAGCTGCTTCGGCGCCGGTTATATCCGGGGCCGCGGTTCGAAAACTTGCAGCCGGCAGCAGACCTGTCACGGCACCGGCGGCGCCGGTCGCGGACCGCATGACGATCGATAGCGATGGTTGCGCCGTTGTGGCGGATAGTGTTGCCGCGACTTCAGCCGGTGGACGCTCCAATGCCAGCGCCAGCGGGGGCACCCGAACCGGTTCGGCGAGTACGGGTAATGGCGCGGGCGCGCGTCCCGCAGGTAATCCCGCTCCGCTACGTCCAGGCATGTTTGCGCGTGTCACAACGGTGTTCGCGGTCAAGGAGTCCGCTGTCGTGGTGCCGGAGGAAGCCATCGTTCCACAAGGCGGGCGGCAGTTCGTGATCAAGGTGGTAGATTCTTCAACCATGCTGGCGGGCGCGGGCGCGGGCGCGACTGCGCCGTCCGACAGCAAGCTTGTCTCGCTGCGCCAGGAAGTCAAACTGGGTGCACGGCAACTCGGCAAGGTAGAGGTAACCGACGGCCTGGTAGAAGGCGAAACCGTGGTGATTGCGGGTCAGCAGCGGCTGCAACGCGACGGTACGCCATTGCGCGTGGTGGACTTGGGACGGCAGGGGCAGAGTGCCGGCGCCGCAGCTCCTGCCAAGGGTGGTGCTTCCACACCTGCAGCGGGCACGGCTGCCGCCGCCAATCCCTGACATTTGAGGACGCCATGCAACTAGCCGAAACATCCATCCGCCGCCCGGTTTTTGCGTCGGTCCTGTCCTTGCTGATCATCCTGGTAGGGGCCGTGTCGTTCAACCGGCTGTCGGTGCGCGAATACCCGAAGATCGACGAGCCGGTGGTCAGTGTGCAGACCCGGTTTGGCGGCGCGTCAAGTGAAGTGATCGAAGGCCAGGTCACAAAAATCCTGGAAGATTCTCTGGCGGGCATCGAAGGCGTGGATGTGATCACCTCTATCAGTCGGCAGGAGCGCAGTCTGATTTCGATCCGTTTCGCGCTCAGCCGGGACGCCGATTCGGCCGCCGCCGATGTGCGCGACAAGGTCTCGCGCGTGCGCCAGCGTTTACCCCAGGGTATCGATGAGCCGGTGATCGCGAAAGTCGAGGCCGATGCCTTCCCGGTAATTTTTCTGGCCATGAGTTCGGACACCCACAGCGCCTTGCAATTGTCCGAAATGGCCAACTTGCTGGTCAAACCGGTGTTGCAAACCGCGCCTGGTGCGGCCGACGTCACGGTGTTCGGCGAGCGTCAGTTCTCCATGCGGGTCTGGCTGGATCCGGACAAACTGGCGGCCTACCGTTTGACGGTGCAGGACGTGGAAGACGCGTTGCGCCGCTCCAATCTGGAGGTTCCGGCGGGCCGTATCGAAAGCCTGCAGCGCGAGTTCAACGTAACTGCCGCGACCGATCTTCAGCGTCCCGAGCAGTTCCGCCAGGTGGTGATCCGCACGGTCAACGGCCTGCCGGTGCGTATCGGGGATGTGGCCCGCGTGGCCAGCGCGCCGGCCGACGAGCGTTCCAGCGTGCGGCTCAACGGGCGCGATTCGGTGGCATTGGGCGTTATCCGCCAGGCAACCGCCAACCCGCTCGATTTGTCCGCCGGAGTGATTCAGTTGTTGTCCAAGGTCCGGGGCGACCTGCCGCCCGGTGTGACGATTGAAGTGGCCAACGACAACTCGGTTTTTATCGACCGTTCGATCAAGGCGGTCTACCAAACCATTGGCGAAGCAGTAGTGCTGGTGGCCTTGGTGATTTTTGTTTTTTTGCGCACGCTGCGCGCGTCGCTCATTCCGTTGCTGACCATTCCAGTGGCGCTGATCGGCACGTTTGCCTTGATGGCGCTGGCCGGATTCAGCGTCAACACTCTGACGTTGCTGGCATTGGTACTCGCGATCGGGCTGGTGGTGGACGACGCCATCGTGATGCTGGAGAACATCTTTCGCCATATCGAAGAGGGCATGACGCCGTTTCAGGCCGCGCTGAAAGGTTCGCGCGAGGTGGGTTTCGCGATTGTGGCAATGACCATGACGCTGGTTGCTGTCTATGCGCCGCTGGCATTTGCGCCTGGACGCACCGGGCGTCTGTTCACCGAGTTCGCGCTGGCCTTGGCCGGTGCCGTGGTGGTGTCCGGTCTGGTTGCATTGACTTTGTCTCCGATGGTGTGCTCGCTATTGCTGCGCCACAATCCGAACCCCGGCGTATTCGACCGCGTCATGGAACGTGGGCTGCAGTCCGTCACGCGCGGTTACGGACGTTTGTTGACCTGGACCCTGAAAGTGCGCTGGCTGGTGGTTGGGGTGGCGATCGCCAGCGGCGTGGTGTCGTGGGTGACCCTGGGCCAGATCAAACGCGAGTTGTCGCCGGTGGAGGACCGGGGCGTGGTGCTGGCTCAGGTCAACTCGCCCGACGGCGCGACACTCGACTACACCAACCGTTATGCCAAGGCGATTGAAAAGGTAGGCGAAAGTTACCCCGAGTTCGACCGGACCTTTTCCACCATCGGCAACCCCACCGTGGCGCAGGGCAATATTTTCTTTCGCGCCCTTCCATGGGAAGACCGCAAGCGCACCACGCTGGAGATGGCACGCGACATGACGCCGCGTATCGCGGGTCTGACCGGCGTGACGGCGTTTCCAATCACGCCGCCGTCGCTCGGGCAGGGCTTCACGCAGCGTCCTATCAACTACGTGATCATTACATCGGACAGTTACCAGAATTTGGCGCAAGCGGTTCGGCAATTTCAGGATGAATTGGCCAAGAACCCGGGCTTCGTGCAGGTAGATACCGACTTGCGGCTCAACAAACCCGAAATCCGGCTGGAGGTGGACCGCGAACGTGCCGCCGATATGGGAATCGGCGTGGATGCGATCGCGCGGGCGGTGGAAACCATGCTGGGCGGGCGACTGGTGACGCGTTACAAGCGCGAGGGACAGCAGTACGACGTGATCGTACAGATCAACCCTACCGGACGCTCGACGCCTGACGACATCGAAAAGATATTCGTGCGTGGCAAGGCGGACGCAATGATTCCGCTGTCGGCGCTGATCAAGCTGCGCGAGGTGGTGGTACCGCGCGAACTCAATCACTTCGGACAGCGCCGCTCGGCCACCATCACGTCCAATCTGTCGGCCGACTACTCGGTGGGTGAAGCGCTGGACTTTATGGACGCGACCGCGCGCAAGGTACTTAAACCAGGGTATGCGACCGACCTGAACGGCGCCAGCCGCGAGTTCCGCAAGTCGGCCGATTCCCTGACACTGGTATTCGTGCTGGCGCTGTTTTTCATCTTCCTGGTGTTGGCGGCGCAATTCGAAAGTTTTGTAGATCCATTCGTGATTTTGCTCAGCGTACCCTTGTCGATGGCCGGGGCCTTGCTGGCGCTGAAGTGGTCCGGAGGCACGCTTAACGTGTTCAGCCAGATCGGACTCATCACACTGGTCGGGCTGATCACCAAACACGGCATCTTGCTGGTGGAATTCGCGAACCAGTTGCGCGAGCAGGGCATGGAGATGATGGACGCGATCAAGAAGTCGGCGGCACAGCGCTTGCGCCCGATCTTGATGACCACCGGTGCCATGGTGCTGGGCGCCTTGCCGCTGGCATTGGCCAGTGGCGCCGGTGCCGAGAGCCGGCGTCAGATCGGCTGGGTCATCGTGGGTGGCATGAGCCTGGGCACGTTGTTGACCCTCTTTGTGGTGCCCACTATGTATTCGCTTTTGGCGCGCAAACATGCGCCTGGCGCGAAAACGGAGGCGTCCGTGGATTCGTCGCACGGCCCCATCGGCATGCACGCCGCACAGCCCGTTCTGGCAACGGAATAAACGGCTGGTTTCGACGCGCGCTCAATAGCGCAGTCGAAAATCAGCCATGGGGTCCGGCCTCGGAGCGCAGGGCCTGCAATTCGGCCAGCGTATTGACGTTGGAAAAAGCCCCAGCTTTATCGAAAGGAACCGCCACCGTTTTGTGCAGCGCGGTCCATTCCTCGACCTTTCGCCCGCCGCTGGCGGTGAATCGCTCAAGGCTGGCCAGCAGGTCCACGTGCATAAGGCAGAAGACCGGCTGTACACGCCACACTGCGTGGCCATCCAGATCTTTCTCAGGCGCGCAAGCGATAGCGATCTCATGGCCGCCGCGTTCCAGCGCACGCGCGAGGCGCAACACCAGGTCGGCTGGAAACAGCGGGGTATCGCAGGGCACGGTTACCAAATAGGGTGTATTGCAATGCCTCAGCGCAGTGATAAAGCCGGCCAGTGGTCCGGCGTAGTCGGGCAATACGTCCGGCCACACCGGAACGCCGAAGCCCTGGTATTGGTCCAGGTGGCGATTGGCGTTGAGCATCGTGGGCCCGACCTGTTGTTGCAGCTTCTTCAATGTGTGCAGAGCCAACGGAATACCATCAAAAAGCTGCAAGCCCTTATCGGCGCCACCCATCCGCGTACCGCGACCACCCGCCAGGACAACGCCGGTTATCTGTGCTTGCGCTATACCAATTGGCGCGGGCGCATCGTGACCCACCACGGCGTTCAACCCCCGATGTAACTCATCTCGACGCGGCGCGCACCGGTGCCGGTCGTCGTGTTGCGCAACTCCGAATAACGGTCGCCCCGACCGGCCCAGATATGGCCAATGGCGGACGACAAGGTCTCGTCGCTGGCGCCGGACCGCAACAGCCCACGCAAATCATGCCCTTGCGAGGCGAACAGACAGAGGTAGAGCTTGCCTTCGGTGGACAGGCGGGCCCGGTTGCAGTCGTGGCAAAAAGCCTGCGTGACGCTGCTGATGACACCTATCTCGCCCAGGGCGGGATCGAATCGTCCATGGGCATCCGAGTACCCCCAGCGCTGCGCGGTTTCGCCAGAGCTGGCCGGCTCCAATGGCAGCATCGGCAACTCGTTCTGGATCAGCCGGATAACGTCGGCCGAGGCAAGCACCTCGTCCATGCGCCAGCCGTTGCTGGCGCCCACATCCATGTATTCGATAAATCGCAACACGATTCCTGTGCCCCGAAAATGTCGAGCCATCGGCAGGATCTCATGGTCGTTGGTGCCGCGTTTGACCACCATGTTGACCTTGATCGGTCCAAGCCCTGCGTCGCGCGCCGCGTCGATGCCTTTCAACACCGCGGCGACGGGAAAGTCCACGTCGTTCATGCCACGAAATACCGCGTCGTCCAGGCCGTCCAGACTGACCGTCACCCTTTGCAGTCCGGCGTCTTTCAACGCACGTGCCTTGCGCTCCAGCAGCGATCCATTGGTGGTCAGCGTGATGTCGAGCGGTTCGCCGTCGACGGTGCGCAGTGCCGCCAGTTGGCCTATCAGTACTTCGATATTCTTGCGCAGCAGCGGCTCACCGCCGGTCAGTCGGATCTTGCGCACGCCGTGTGCCACGAACAGCCGGGCCAAATGGGTAATTTCCTCGAACGTCAACAAGGACGCGTGCGGCAGGTAGACATGGTCTTTGTCGAAAACCTCCTTCGGCATGCAATAACTGCAGCGGAAATTGCAGCGGTCGGTGACGCTGATGCGCAGATCGCGCAGTGGGCGTTGCAGGGTGTCCGTCAATCTGCCGCTGGCAGGCACAACTGCGCTGGGCAGAGCCGGCATACGCACCGCCTGGCGATGGTCGAACAACGGAATGACACGTTCAGGCATGGTCCGATTTTATCTACGGCATAACAACCCTACGGGAAGTTGTTAGCCTACGCTGAAACTTCATTTTGCCGCAGCAGTGGCCGTGGCCGCGAGGCTTCGGCTCATGCCCTTGCCTGGAACGCAGTCAAACACAACGCGCGCCATCGACCTCTATACACACACCGCTGATAAAGGCCGCTTCGTCGCTGGACAGGTACAGCGCCGCATTCGCCACATCCAGCGCGGTGGAGAAACGACCCAACGGAATGGTGGACAGAAACCTGGCGCGGCGCGCTTCGTCAAGTGGCCCGCCGGCAAACTCGGCCGACAGGCCGGTATCCGGGTTGAAAACCGGGTTGATGCAGTTGACGCGGATATTGTCCGGCCCCAGTTCAGCCGCAAGCGATTTCGACATGGTGATAGCCGCGCCCTTCGATGCGTTGTACCAGGTCAAGCCAGGACGCGGGCGCACGCCTGCGGTGGAGGCAATCGTGATGAAACTTCCGCCGCCCTGGGCGCGAAACACCGGTGTGGCGTGCAGCGTAGCCAGATACAGGCTTTTTACGTTGACCGCGAAACAGCGGTCGAACTCTTCTTCGCTGACCTCCAGCGCCGGGCGGTTGCGGTGGGTCCAGCCGGCATTGTTGACCATCACGTCGAGCCGACCGTAACGCTGTACTGCCGCCGCAACCAGCGCCTGCATATCGGCGGACTTGGTCACGTCGGCGGAAAAGAACGAAGCTTTGCCACCGGCCTTCACGATCTCGGCCACCACTTTTTCACCCAGCGCGGTGTTGATATCGTTGACGATAACGCCCGCGCCTTCAGCCGCCAGACGTTTGGCGATTCCCTCCCCGATGCCGCCACCGGACCCGGTCACGATGATGGATTTGTCTTGAACGCGCATAGCGATTTCTTTCTTTATTTATGCTGGATGCAGCAGCGCTTATCCGTGCCGGATGGCAACCGTCTTCAGCGTCGTGAATCCGTACAGGGCCTCGAAGCCCTTCTCGCGACCGTAGCCCGACGATTTGACGCCGCCGAATGGCAACTCGACACCGCCGCCGGCACCGTAATTGTTGATAAACACCTGGCCGCTTTTAACGCGTTTGGCGATGCGGAACTGGCGCGCGCCGTCGCGCGTCCAGATACCCGCGACCAGCCCGAACCGCGTTGCATTGGCCAGAGATACGGCTTCATCTTCATCGCGAAACGCCATGGCGGCCAGCACCGGGCCAAACACTTCTTCCTGGGCGAGCCGGTGCATGACCGGCACGTCGCGCAGCAGCGTGGGTGCCTGGTAAAAGCCCGCATCGGGCGCCTCATCCACGATCTGACCCTGCGCCACCATGGGAATACCTTCAACCTGCGCGTCGCTCAGGAAGTCCCACACCCGCTGTTGCTGGCTCTGGCGGATCAAAGGACCCAGATCCAGATCCATCGCCGCGGGCCCTACGCGCAATTGCGCGAATGCATCGCCCAGGCGCTCCAGCAGCGGCTCATAAATTGCGTGTTCTACCAGCAGCCGTGAACCAGCCGAGCAGGTCTGCCCCGCGTTCTGCACGATGGCGTTGATAACGGTGGGTAAAACGGCGTCGAGGTCCGCATCCGCAAAGACAATCTGCGGGCTTTTGCCACCCAATTCGAGCGTGACCGGACAGTGGCGTTCGGCGGCCACCTGCTGGATCAGCGTGCCGACTTTGGGGCTGCCGGTAAAGCTGATGTGATCGATGCCGGGGTGGCGCGCCAGTGCATCGCCGACCTCGTGTCCATAGCCGGTCACGATATTCAGCGCACCGGCCGGGAAACCGGCTTCCGCCGCCAGCTGGGCGACCCGTATCAGCGACAGGCAGGCATCTTCGGACGGTTTGACCACGCATACATTGCCGGCGGCCAGCGCACCTCCGACGCTGCGCCCAAAAATTTGCATCGGATAGTTCCACGGAATGATGTGGCCCGTCACGCCATGCGGCTCGCGCCAGGTCAATACGCTGTAGCCGTCCTGGTAAGGAATGGTTTCGCCGTGCAGTTTGTCGCAACTGCCGGCGTAGAACTCGAAGTACCGCGCCAGCGCCGCGGCGTCAGCGCGCGCCTGCTTGACCGGCTTGCCGCAATCGCGTTGTTCCAGCAGCGCCAGCTCATCGGCGTGTTCCGCCACCTTGCGCGACAGGCGCATCAGCAACCTGCTGCGCTCGGCCGCGCTGACCTTGTGCCAGACCGCATCCATGCATTGCCGCGCCGCGCTTACCGCGGAGTCGATGTCGGCTGCATTGCTGCGTTGTATTTCTTCGAACACCTGCCCGTCGGACGGATCGATGACCGGCAATACGCGGCCGGACGAAGAGGGCAGGGAAGCGTTGGCGATGTAATTGAGCTGCATTCCCCGATTTTCCGTTAAAAGCAATATGCGACCCCGCGCGGGAATGCGTTGTGGAAAAGCGGGCAAGTAATGTGCGGCGGGAAATGACTTTGCCAGCGCATCCAGGCTGCCGCTGCCAGGGGGCGCGCTAAACGGGCATTTTTGCAGCGCGTCGTTGAAGCGCTGTCGCAATCTCACGGCGTAATTGCGTGGGTTCCCTTCGGACCGACGCCCCTAAGATTCAGTGCCTCAAACTGTTCCAGCGGCAGCGGCCGGCTGTGCAAATAGCCTTGGTAGGCACCACAACCATGGCTGGCAAGGAACGCTCTCTGTGGCTCCGTTTCCACTCCCTCTGCGACAACCGACAGGCCGAGGCTTTGTGCGAGAGTCACGATGGTAAGAACAATTGCGGCATTGGTGGGATCAGTCAGCACGTCTCGGATGAAGGACTGGTCGATCTTGAGCTGGTCCAGAGGCAGGCGCTTGAGGTAAGACAGCGACGAATAGCCGATACCAAAATCATCCAGCGCAATAACCACGCCAAGAGCTCGCAACGCGCTCATTTTGGCGATGATCTCTTCCACGTTGTCCACCAGCATGCTCTCGGTCAGCTCGAGCTTGAGCTTGCGTGCATTGGCACCGGTACGATCCAGCAACTCCACCACCTGCGTCACAAAATCCGGCTGCCGGAACTGCCGGGCGCTGACATTCACGGCCAGATTGAGATCGGCCGTTGCCGGCCGGGAAGACCAGGCTACCAGCTGCGCGCAGGCGGTTTCCAGTACCCAGCGGCCCAAAGGCAGGATCAGCCCGGTCTCCTCGGCCGCGGGAATGAACTCGGCAGGACCTAGCAGGCCGCGTACCGGATGCTGCCAGCGCAGCAAAGCTTCGGCACCGCTCACGCTGCCCGCGTCATCTATTTGGGCTTGGTAATAAATGAGAAACTGGCCGTACTGCAGCCCTTGGCGCATCGCTGTCTCCAGCTCGGCGCGGAATGTTACGAAAGCCTGCATGCCTGGTTCGAAGAAGCGCAGGGCATTGCGGCCGGCCGCCTTGGCGTGGTACATGGCGAGGTCTGCGCGTCTCAGCACCTCATCGGCGGATGAAAGGTGACCATCGAACAGTGTGGCGCCGATACTCGCGGTGTTGTGATAGACATGACCCGGGAACTGGTAGGGCCGGTTCAGGACCGCGAGGATCTTCTCGCCAATTATCTCGGTTTGCACGGCCGCTTCCTCCTCGGCCACGCTCAGGCCTATCAGCATGATGACGAACTCGTCGCCACCCTGGCGGGCCACCGTATCTTCCACGCGCACGCAGCTGGAAAGACGTTCGGCGGCCTGTTGCAGCAGCAGGTCACCGGTATCATGCCCGAGCGTGTCGTTGATGGTTTTGAAGTTGTCGAGGTCGATGAACAGCAAGGCGCCGTGCCGCTTGCTGCGGGGGGTGGCCGCCAAAGCGTGGCGCAGCCGGTCAATTAGCAGGCGCCGGTTCGGCAAGCGGGTCAGCGGGTCGTAGAAAGCCAAGCGCCAGATTTCGTCTTCCGCGGCCTTGCGCGCGATGAATTGGCCGATCTGCGAACCGATCGATCGTGTCGCCGCTAGTAGCGCCGGGTCGGACCGCCGGACATCGCGAATGTAGAACTCCATCACGCCATGGAGCTCGGCGCCGATCCTGATCGGGAACGCGAAGGCCGCGCGCAGTCCCGCTTTCGCCGCGATGTCAGCGCGCTGGAAACCGGGCTCCTCGGAGACGTCGGCGATCCAGATCGGCTCGCCAGTCGTCCAGACGCGCCTGATAAATCCCACCGATCCCGAGGCAAAGCTTTGTTGGCTGCTCAAGGCCACAAACGCCCTCACTTCGGGCGACGCGACGCACCACGACTCGGCGCAGCGCAGCAACTGCTCGTGCTTGTCCCAGACCCAACAGGCGCCGCAGTCCCAGCCGAGGGTTTCGCAAACCGCCTGGATGATTTTTGGCATAGCATGGCGCAGCGTCTCGGATTCGGCCAGCAAGCGTGTCACCGTGTATTCCATGGCCTGCCGTTGTTCGTTGCGCTTTTGCCCGCTGATGTCCCTGCGAATCCCTACAATGCCGCCGCTGCGCGTGTGCTGCTCGCTTACCTCAAACCAGCGCCGGTCGCCCAGCAGCAGCACACGGGGCTCGGGGCCCGGATTGCGGTGGCGGCGGATCCGCTCCGTGACCCAAGCTTCCACATTGCCCTGGAACGCCGGCTCGATCACCTCGCCGTTAGCAAGCGAGCAGCGCACCAGGTCCTCGAAGCGCATCCCGGCG
>JANYBQ010000504.1 GCA_025360705.1 Betaproteobacteria bacterium
TCAAGGCCGGGCCGGTGCCCTTGTAATTGACGATGGTGACCGGCGAACCGGCGCTCGAGCCTATCCATGCAGCGCCCAGTTGCGGCGCGGAGTTCAGACCGGCCGTGCCGAAGTTCAGTGCTCCTGGCGAGGATTTGACAAATGCGATCAGGTCCTTGATGGTTTTGAACGGGGAAGAAGCCGGCACCACTACCAGGTAAGGCGCTTTGGTGACTATGGACACCGGCATCAAATCTTTCGCCGGGTCGAAGGACGGCTTGTCCTGGAACGCGGGGCCTATGGTCAGGCTGGGTGTGACGGCCAGTATGGTGTAGCCGTCCGGGGCCGCGCGCATCACACTTTGTATTGCGACCATCTCGCCGGCCCCGGGACGGTTTTCGACAACAAAGGGCTGGCCCAGGTTCTGGGTCAATTTCTGCGAAAAAAGGCGCGCCTGTATGTCGGTAGCACCTCCGGGCGCCACGCCAAGCACCACCTTCACGGGTTTGGACGGCCAGGCATCCTGTGCCCTCGTCGCTGGCGTCCACAATACCGCCATGGTCAGCAACGCAATCACGCTTCGCTTGTTCATGAAAATGCTCCCGTGCTTTTCTATTTCGGCTCATCGATGAGCCGCTCTCTCTTTCACTATCCTCTTTAGTTTATCGGTGCCCGCGCGGCCGGTGGTGCAATCATCGCAAACCTGATTTGCGCCGATGCGTGCTGCACGCCAAACCATTCGACAGTACATTCAAGCCTTTGAGGGTCGCCGGTCCGCGAGCGTCGTCAGAACACTGCCGAAGTTGTCCACGCTGGTTCGCAACGCAGTAGCCGTAACGGCGCGGCGTTCCCTTCAACATTGTCCAGGAAGACAGGAAAGATGGAAAAAAGCATCGTCACGCTGCTGGCTTGTGGCGACGTCGGCCCTATCCACGAGCCAGTTTCCGGCTTTGCGGCGCTGGTTAAATCTACGCTGGCGGGCGCCGATATCCGCTTCGGTCAAGTCGAACGCGTGTATTCCGAGCGCGGGGCGCTGCAGTTGCATTCGGGTGGCGGCCACAGCCGGCTTAAACCTGCCATGGCGTCGGTGTTCAGCGATTGCCGATTCAATGTGCTGTCCATCGCCAGCAACCATGCCATGGACTGGGGCGAGGACGCATTGTTGGACACGATAACGTTGTTCCGCGACAAAGGTTTCCAGATCATAGGTGCCGGACGCAATCTCGAGGAAGCCCGCCGGCCTGCAACGATCACGTGCAACGGACTGCGGGTTGCTGTGCTCGCCTACTGCTCGGTGCTGAATGAGGGTTATGCGGCGACCCATAAGAAGGCCGGCGTGGCGCCGCTGCGCGCGCGCACCTACTATGAGTCGCAGGAATACCAGCCCGGCGTGCCGCCGAGAGTCGTGACCGTGCCTTATGCGGAAGATCTGCAAGGCATGGTCGAAGACATCGCCGCCGCGAAGAAAACGGCGGACGCGGTTGTCGTCTCCCACCACTGGGGCATCCACTTCATTCCGCGCATGATTGCCGACTACCAGCCGATTGCGGCCAAGGCCGCGTTCGCCGCAGGTGCGGATCTCATCATCGGCCACCACGCGCATGTGCCGAAAGCGATTGGCGTGTATGACGGAAAAGTGTGTTTCTACAGCCTGAGCAATTTCATCATGGGCTCCCCCGCTCGCTCGCCACAGAGCGCCGCGGAGTTCACGCGCAAATACGGCGTGGCGCTGGACCCAGACTACCCACACCTTGCCTACGGCACCGACGCAAAACGCAGCCTGATCGCCAAGGCGGTGCTGTCTAAGAAGGGCGTGGACAAGGTCTCTTTCCTGCCCGTGCTCATCGACCGGCAGCTGCGGCCGGAAATACTGCGCAACGGCGACCCGCGCTTCGACGACATGGCGAAATACATGGAGTGGGCATCGGAAGGATTCGATCACTGTTTCAGGGTAGAAGGAGATGAGGTCGTCGTGACGTAAGCGACCATGGACGCCCGACGCTCGAAAGCATATTCTTGCCATAGCCCGGGTCATGACTAGGAGACACTCAAGATGAATGCAATATCCACGCTGCCTTTGGCGCGCACATCCAAGGCCGCCGGCTCGGCCGGCTCCGTGTCCGCGGCCTCCGAAAAGGGCAAGGGCGCGACACGCAAGCTGGCCCGTCACGCTGCCACGCTCCGGTATGAAGACCTGCCGCCGGAACTGGTCGCCTTGACCAAACGCTGCGTGCTGGACACCTTGGGCGTCACCATAGGCGCCAGCGGCATGGCCGATGAAGGCCGCATCGCATTCGAATACGTGAACGATCTGGGCGGAAAACCGGAGAGCACTTTGTTGGGCTTTGGCGGCAAGGCGCCAGCCGCCTGGGCCGTGTTCGTCAACGGCGGCCTCGGCCACATGCTCGACTACGACGACGTCGCAGCCGGCCATGTGAGTATCGCCACCATACCCGTTGCGTTCGCCCTGGCGGAAAAAAACGGCGGCATCAGCGGTCGCGACCTGATCACCGCCGTGGCATGCGGCACCGACATCATGATGCGCATCGACAACGCCATTCCCATACCGGAATGGACCGCGGCGGAGGGCTGGTTCGCCACGCAGCTGCTCGGTTTCATCTCCGGGGCCGCCACTGCCGGCAAGGTGCTGGGCCTGAACGAAGCGGAGATGGAAAACGCGCTGGGCATAGGCTTCAACCAGATCAGCGGCACGCGCCAGATGGCGGTCGGCGCATCCACGCACATGCGCTCCATGCAGGCCGGGTTTTCCGGCCAGGGCGCGGTCATGTCGGCACTGCTGGCGCAGCGCGGGATGATAGGTTCCAAGGATTTCCTCGAAGGGCAATACGGCCTGTTCAAAACCTACGTACGCGCCGCAAATCCGGACTGGGAGGCCCTGGTCGGCGGCCTGGGCAAGCGTTATCCGCTGCTGGAGCACCATGCTTTCAAGGTCTGGCCGGCCTGTAATTTCACGCGCCCGACGAACACCGCGACGCTGCAATTGCGGCGCGAACACAACTTGCGGCCCGACGATGTGGAGTCGATCACCATCATCGGCGGCCATGCCAATACCCAGCAGTTGTCCGAACCGATAGAGCGCAAGCGCCGGCCGCGGATTGCCATCGACGGCAAGTTCAGCATTCCATTCACCACCGCGGTCATGATGGCGAAGGGCAACGTCACGCTACGTGACTACACCGACGAGGGGCTGCGCGACCCACAGGTGCTGGCCATGGCCGACCGTGTCAGCTACCGTCCCGTGGCTGGCAATGAAAAGCGGCTGACCTTTCCCACGGTCGAAATTCGCACCCGCGACGGCAGGGTCCTACGCTGCCAGCCTGAAAAACTTCAGGGCAACGTGGACAACCCGGTGGATCAAGAACTGCTGGACCTCAAGTTCCGGGACTGCATGTCGTTCGCGGCCCGGCCCATTTCCGAAACCAACATGAATCGCGCGATGGCATTGATCGCAGACCTGGAGAACGTTGCCGACGCCGTCGAGATCATCCGCTTACTTTCACCCGCCTGACCCAGGCGGGCGCATGCATTCCAAGGAGATAAGCAATGGCTAAGTCCGACAACGGCAGGACATCAACAACCCGGCGTGCTTCACTCGGCGTCATCGCCGCGGCCGCCCTGTCCCCGCTCACCGCGGCGGCATTTGCCCAAACAGCACAGCGCGATCCTAACGATTATCCGAACCGGCCCATACGCATCATCCTTGCCGGGTCGACCGGCGGCAGCACCGATGTCGTCACGCGCTTGGTGACGCAAAAGATCAGCGAGTTGTGGGGGCAGTCGTTTGTGGTCGAAAACATGACCGGCGGCACCGGTGTCATTGCCTCGGAGATCGTGGCCCGCGCCGCGCCTAACGGCTACACGCTGTATGCAGTTTCATCCAGCACCACGGTGGGCGCCGCCGTCGAGGAGAAAACACCCCGGTCCATCAATTTCAGGACCGCTTATACGCCCATCACTCTGATGGTGGTGCAGCCCTACGTGGTGGTCGTGAACGCGGCGTTGCCGGTCACGTCGGTCAAGGAGTTGATCGCTTACGCCAAAAGCAAGCCGGGGCAACTCAACTACGGTTCGCTCGGCGTCGGCAGCGCGACGCACATGGGCACCGAACTGTTCAAGTCCATGGCGGGCATCGATATGGTGCACGTACCCTACAAGGGGACCAATCAGGTGGAAACCGACCTGGTCGCCGGTCACATCCAGGTATTGTTCGGTGGCGCTCTCTCCTCGATGCCGATGGCGAAGGCGGGAAAAACACGGGCGCTGGCCGTGACCAGCCTGAAGCGTTCGAAACTCATCCCCAACCTGCCCAGCATCGCTGAAGCCGGGTTGCTGGGATTCGATCTGACGGCCTGGTTCGGCCTGCTTGCCCCTGCGGGAACACCGCAGCCGGTGATACAGAAGATTTATAGCGACGCTGTTCGCGTGCTCAACACGCCCGAGGTGCGGGACCAACTCGCCGCAGGCGGTTCCGAAACGGCACCGTCGGAAAGCCCAGGGGCATTTGGCGCCTTCATCAACGCGGAAATGGAAAAGTGGGAGAAGTTCGCCAAGGCGTCGGGCATAAAAATCTAGAGAACATCGCCAGCAACGCCGCGCGCTGAATCAGCCGGCTTCCGCATGACGCTCCGCAATGGTTTGAACCACACGTATTGAAAAGGAAAACGCATGTCCATGAACGCACTGGATGCACTCACCAATCGCGTCTCCGGCCGCACGCTGGTGGAACCGGCACCCGACGAACTGGAACTGCACTCCCTGCTTTCCGCGGCGGTGCGCGCGCCAGATCATGGCCGCCTGCGCCCGTGGCGGTTCACCGTCATTCGCGGCGACGGACTCAAGCAGTTTGGCCAGATCATGGCGGACGCCTACCTGAAGCGCAACCCCGACGCGACGCAGGTCCAACTCGAGAAGGAGCGCGCCAAACCCCGGCGTGCACCCCTGATCGTGGTGGTGGCAGCCAAGGTCAATCAGCAGTCTCCCATTCCGGCCATCGAGCAGGTGCTTGCTGTCGCGGCTGCGGCGCAGAACATCATGGTGGCAGCATTTGCACTCGGCTTCGGCTGCGCTTGGAAAACGGGCGGCGCGGCCTACGCGGACGAAGTCAAGGCGGCGTTCGGCCTTGCACCTTCAGATGCGATTGTGGGCTTCATGTACCTTGGCAGCAACGAGAGCGCGCCGCTCGCACCTCCGCCACTGAATCTCGATGACTACGTCAACGAGTTCGCTCCATAGGCGGCCTCTCGAACCGACCTTTCCGGTTGCCCGAGGCTTTTGTTCTTTCTGGCGGGTTACATCAACCTAGAAACCGCAGTTGAAGGTTTGGAAATCCCGTCAAACCCAATGCTGGCGCGGGTTTGCGTGGATTTGGGACACTCACCGTATGGGTGAATTAATCAAGCGCCAAAAGACGGCTGTCGCGCAGGCCAGTGAAGAGTTTGTGGCGGTGCAAACGATGGGGGGCCGAATGCATGTGCGCTGGGACGAAACTGCCCAAGCCACACGGCATGGGCAGATCGTCTACTTCGCCGAGTTCTTGGCCACTGCGGGCATCTTCGAGAGTTGGGTACAAAGCTGCTCGCTGCGCTACAGCAGTCCCAACGCGCCGGGCGTGCGCGACGTACTGGGTACTTTGATGCTCAGCATCTTGGCCGGTAGCAAACGGTACGCCCATATCGCGGGCATTCGCGGCGACGCGGTGGCCGCGCAGGCGCTGGGGTTGAACAAAATCGTCAGCGAAGACTCGGTGCGCCGCGCACTCAAGGCCATCGAGCCACAGGCGGCGCAAACGTGGATGCACCAGGTCTTGCAGAGTAGCGTGGCCCACGCGCTCGATCGTGCCTGGATACTGGACATGGACACCACCATCAAGACCTTGTACGGCCA
>JANYBQ010000527.1 GCA_025360705.1 Betaproteobacteria bacterium
ATCCATGCCATCGGCAGCAAGACGACGGTGAATTTCAGCTACATCGACCCGGTTCTGGCGCGCCACGGATTGCTCCGCATCGTCGATCGCGGACTCGTCTATCTTGATGCCGGCTTCGCGTGCCAGATGCAGTTGCGCGCGGTCCGTGATCAATTGCTCCAGCACTCGCGCCGCCAGTTCATCTGCATCGGGAACAGGTCGCTGCGCCTGGGACAATTGCCGTGCCAGGCGTTGCATCTCAAGGCGGACCTGCTGGTTGGTAACGGGTTCCGTATTGACGATGGCAACAATGTAGTCGGCGGACCGCTGCAAAGCGCCGGGCGTAGAAGCCCCAGCAACCGCATCGACGGCGGCAGGTGCGGTTGGCCCACCCGGCAAACGCAAGCCCTGCGCCCCTACGGAAATGGCCGTGCAGGCAACAAGGCCGGCCAGGGACAGGCTAAAGGAGCGTTGGATCATCATGGCATCAATCGTAATTGCTGAAACGGCTGGGCGAGGTGTTTGAAGTGGTCTCACGCAGATACTGATAGCGTGGGATGTTCTCTTTAAGAGTCTGCAAGGGGTTGGAGCCGAGCCGCGAAAATCCGACAAACTCAAGCTGGAACATGATCCGCCGGTTGGCCGTGGAAGTGCTGGTCTGGAGCTTGTCAAAGACGATGCGGCCAATCCAGCAGCCGCCGTCATACTCCAGGCCAATCACCGAATCCACCAATTTGCCATCACGCAAACTGAAGTTCATGCGCCCCACGCTGTACCACCGGCCCTCGCCCTGGCCGCGTCCGGCGCCCAGGTCCTGGCCGCGGTCGCCCCAAAGATCGTTGATGGGCCACTGCCACCCCACATCTATCTGCTCGCTGGCGCCGCGCTGAAAACGGTAGGCAGCACTGACAACCCTATAATCGCCGGGCGCATATCGGCCCCCGACGGTGGAGCGGATGGAACGCCCGGTATCGGTATTGACCTGCACAGTGGAGTCGAACGACCAGCGCGGGTCGAGGTTGACCGAAGCGCCCAGCAGCAGGTCGCTAAATCCCTTGGCTTCCGGAACGCCACCCGGCAAAGTTACCAACTGGTCCTTGAAGCGCAAGCGTTGTGCAACGCTGAAACGCGCCGCTTCGGCGCCGGTATCGGGGTCGATCAGCCGTGTGGAAACGCCGAGCGTCAGCAGATTGTTGTCGGATATCCGGTCGTTGCCGACAAACTCGTTTTCCGAATAGATGCTGGCGAAGTTGAAGTCGTTGATGCCAGAGTCGTAGTTGGGCAGCAAACTCTGGTTTCGAAATGGCGTCAGGACATAAAACGCGCGCGGCTCCAGCGTCTGGCGAAACCCACGTCCAAAGTAACTGGCGTCACGCTCGAAAACCAGGCCGCTGTCCAGGCTGAAAGTGGGCACGACACGGCTGGCCGAAGTAGCGCCATTGGCAAGCGCGCTCGTGAACTGGTAATTGGTCGCGTGCAATTGCAGCTTGGGCGTTATAAAGCCCGACGGAGAGATCCAGGGCCGGCTTATTTGAGCCAATGTAAATACCCGTTGCGCGTTGGGCTGACCGGTCAGGATTCGGTCGGAGTTGAATCGCGTCGTGTCGGCATCGACCGAAAAATCGAAACCATTTGCATTGGAACGCGCATAACGCGCCGCCAACTGGGGCAACCGGTCATAAGGCGGCACGATGGGCGACGTGACGTCCTGTAGCGTCTGCCACTTGAGCGCGCGCAGGCTGGTCGTGAAATATCCGCTGGGGCTGGTCCAGTTCAGCGCCATGTCATTGGGCAGCAGGCGCTGCGTGAGACCGGGACTCACGCGTGTGAAATCGCGCCAGTAGTTGTCATCGCTTACACGGTTAAGCGAAAGGTTGATGCCCAGGTTGCCGATGCCGGACAAGCCAGTTTCGATCGTGCCCGAATGCGAATAACCAAACCCCCAACGGTTGATGCCGCGCAACTTGTCATTGGGCATGTAGTTGGCCCGCAACTGACCCGAATAGAGCGTTTCCTTGTAGCGGAATTCCCCCCCCAGATCTATTCCGCGCTTGCTCATAAGCGATGGCAGGAGCGTGGCGTCGCGGTTCGGCGCGATGTTCCAGTAATACGGCAGATTGACCTCGACGCCATTGACGTTGTCCACGCCGATCGTTGGCGGGAGGAAGCCGGACTTTCTTTTGTTGCTGAGCGGAAAACTAAGCTCCGGAATCGGCAGAATCGGCACGCCCATGAACGTCAGCAATACACCCTCGGCCTGTCCCACTTCCTCTTCGTTGTCGATACTGATGCTGGCCGCGCGCAGCAGCCAGTCGGGCATCCAGGACGGCCCCGGCAAGCGGCGGCAGGTGGTGAATGTGCCATTGCGGATAACTGCCCGCTCCTGGTCCACAAACTCCACCCGCTCGGCCTCGCCGTGCCCCTGGTTCTTCAGGAACCGGTAACTGGGCTTCAGAAAAAAGCCCTCAAACGATTCGACCTTGAGATCCAGCGAAGGACCTTCGTATACGTCGCCGGCGCGGTTCACGCTTACATTGCCGCGCGCTTTGGCCATGTCTTCCGGCTGGTAGTAATCCAGCCGGTCGGCACGTATCACCATGTCCCCCCGACGCAATACCGCCTGGCCTTCCACCACGGTGTCGAGATCGGCGCGCGAGGAAATACGTTCGCCGGAAACGAAGGTCGGCAGCGAATCGCGCTGCGAGGATGGAATTGCATCGCGCAGGATGCGGCTGCTCTTCAAGCTCAGCGGCGTCTCTTCCACTGCCGGCTGCGCGCGTACCGCGGCTGTGGGAACCAGTGAGCACGACACGGCCGCGATTGCAATTGCAAGACAACTGAGCCGTCCCGGTTGCCGGGACCCCCTACGTCTGAGGTCGTATATCGAAAAACGCATCTGCGGGAAGTGGCTCGGAAAAGTGAATGCGGTGCGGGCTATTTTGCGAAGACCGGGTTTGTAGAATGGATTATCCATGAGCCTATCCACCCCGCCGACCGAGCACCAAAGCGTTACAACGCCTGACTCCAATGGGCATGCCATTGTGTGGACCGATCCAGCCCGTGAGGCAGCGTTCCACCACTGGTTCTTCACAATGCAGGCGAAACACGGACTGAAGCCCGCATCCTTGCGGCTAGCCTCGGCCGACGCGAGTTTTCGGCGCTACTTTCGCGTCGATAACGCGCATGCAAGCCATATCGTCATGGACGCTCCACCGGACAAGGAAGATTGCGCCGCGTTCGATCGCGTAGGCCGGCTGATGACCGACGCGGGCCTGAATGTCCCCCATGCGCTGGCTTGGGACCAAGCTCACGGCTTTATGCTGCTGAGTGACCTGGGCACGCAAACCATGATGCAGGGCCTGCTTCCCGAACAGCCACAAGCCAACCTTGGCCTTTACATGCAAGCCGTAGACGCCTTGCTGGCCTGGCAACTGGCATCGAAACCGGGCCTTCTGCCACCTTACGACGAAGCTCTGCTGCTGCGCGAACTCGAATTGTTTCCTCAGTGGTATCTGACGCAACATCGCGCCGTTCTGCTCGACGCCGACCAGCGACGTGTACTGGACAACACCTTCCAGACCATCATTCGCGAAAACCTGGCGTGGCCTGGCGTTTACGTACATGGCGACTTCATGCCGCGCAATCTGATGCTGCCGGTCGATGGTGAAAAGCGCCTGGGCGTACTGGACTTTCAGGACGCGGTTTACGGACCCATCACATACGACATCGCCAGCCTGATGCGCGACGCGTTCTGGAGCTGGGAAGAAGACTTCGTGCTCGACGTGACCATCCGTTATTGGGAAAAGGCACGCGCTGCGGGGTTGCCGGTGGGAGCCGACTTCGGGGCCTTCTACCGTGGCGTGGAATGGATGGGACTGCAGCGCCACCTGAAAGTGGCCGGCATCTTTGCACGCCTCACATTGCGCGACGGCAAACCGTGCTACCTGGCCGATACACCGCGTTTCATACGATACATCCGCGCCACAGCGGGACGCTACCGTGAACTCAAACCGCTGCTGCGCCTGCTGGACAGGGTCGAAGGTATACCGGATGTGTCGGCGTATGCTTTTGGCCGGGTCTAGGAGCCTGTCGGAGTTGGGAAACGTCGGCTGCAAATCGGCCGCAGCGGTCCATTTTTCGCCGATCGACGTCCCAAGCCCGACGGGCTCCTGGCCCTGCCGTCTACCGCTGCGAAGGCCGTCCGCATGCGCTGCGGCCCGGGTGATAAACAATGTCCGCCGCGCCACGTTTTTTCTGCTCTGAGGCATTGCTGCCCGGAACCACGATCAGCCTGAGCGCCGGCGCTACGCGGCATGTGCAGGTACTGCGCCTGCAACCAGGCGACAGTATTACGTTGTTTGGCGGTGCCGCGCAGCGCGAACGGCAGACTGCGACCGACACCGCATCGGACGGCCGAAGCCCAAGCGGCGAATTTGAAGCCACCATTGCCGAGATCGGCCGGCGTGTAGTGCGCGTAGTCGTCGGCCGCCATCACCTGGTGGAACGCGAACTGGCGCGACCACTGCATCTGGCCATCGGCATGCCGGCCAATGAACGCATGGACTGGCTGGTTGAAAAGGCCACCGAGTTGGGGGTAACCGTTATCCAGCCACTTATGACTGAGCGCAGCGTAGTACGACTGGATAACGAACGGGCCCTGAAAAAGACCGCGCACTGGAACAGCATCGCCATCTCCGCGTGCGAGCAATGCGGACGCAACCAGGTACCTGAAGTACGCAGCGTTGCCAGCTTGACCGGCTGGGCTCGGCAATTGGGCAACATGGGAACCGCCGCTGGCGCGCGTTTGCTATTGTCTTTGCAGCCAGGCGCACAGTTGCTGCGCGAACTTCTAACGCAGCAATTTATAAGGACTGACGCGATTACCGTGCTATCAGGACCCGAAGGTGGGCTAAGCGCGGCGGAAGAGCAGTTGGCCGTGCGGCACGGTTTCCAGCCGGTCACGCTTGGTCCACGCGTACTGCGGGCCGAAACCGCCGCCCTAGTGGCACTTACACTGCTGGCATGAATCGGAACCTTGTCTTGCTGTCCATCTGCCAAGGGCTGTTTCTCACCAATAACGTTGTATTCATCGCCATCAACGGGCTGATCGGTCTGAGCCTGGCGCCGCTCGGATGGATGGCGACATTGCCGGTGATGGCCTATGTGGTGGGCGGAGCACTCAGTACACCGCTGGTAGCGCGTTCGCAAAAGGCCTGGGGGCGCAAGGCCTCGTTCCAGCTAGGACTGGTAGTCGCGCTGGGGTCCACGCTGTTGTGCGCCTATGCCGTAGCTGACAAGAACTTCTGGCTGCTGGTCGCGGCCGTCCTGGTTGCCGGTTATTACAGCGCCAACGGCCAGCTATACCGCTTCGCGGCGGCCGAACTCGCGGCGCCCGCGTTTCGCGAGAAGGCCATCTCTTTGGTGCTGGCCGGCGGCTTGATCGGCGCCGTCATAGGCCCCAACCTCGCCACCCATACCAAAAACCTATTGGCGGTTCCGTTCGCGGGCGCTTATCTGGCGCTGGCCGCGGTAGCCATTTTGTCCATGGCCTTGATGGCCAGCGTGAAGTTTCCGGAGCTACGACTAAAAACCGCCGGTAGCGACGCAGGCCGACCTTTGGGCGTGATCATGCGGCAACCGATCTTCATCGTGTCCAGCATCGGCGCTGCGCTGGGATATGGCGTAATGAACCTGCTGATGGCGGCTACACCGCTCGCGATGCAGGTGTGCAGCTTGCCTTTTGAAGACGCGGCGTTTGTCCTGCAATGGCATGTCATCGGTATGTTCGCGCCGGGCTTTTTTACTGGCCATCTGGTTCGGCGCTTCGGCGCGCAACCCATCATGGCCGCCGGTGTCATGCTTAATCTGGCATGTATTGTCGTGGCGCTTTCGGGCGTGGATTTGCAACAGTTCCTGATTGCGCTTTTCCTGCTGGGCGTGGGCTGGAACTTTCTCTTTACCGGCAGTACCAGCCTGTCGCTGCAAGCCTATCGGCCCGAGGAAAAAGACCGCGCTCAGGCAGCCATCAATTTCTGCGTATTCGCGGTAATGGCGCTGACCGCGTTTGCTTCCGGGGCGTTGGTAACTACGCAGGGCTGGAGGCTGTTAAACCTGGGCTCGCTGCTGCCGGTCGCGCTGACCGGTCTGGCTCTTACCTGGTTCGCCTTGCACACTCGTTCCACCCGCAAAGCCCTGGTGTAAAGATTTTTACCCAGGCGCTATCGGGGCCGCATTAAAAGCGCGCGTCGAGCCAGCGTTTGAGTTCCTCGAACACGTGCGCGCGATCAGCCGCTTTTTCGTTGAATATCTCGTGGTACAGCTTCTCGAAGCAATGCGACGTCACCACATCTTTCGGTGCCGCCTGGGCAAAGGCGCGACTTCCCGCCGGGTTGACCAGTTTGTCGGCGCCCGCGTACAGCAACAGCGTAGGCACGGTCCATGACGGCGCCGATGCAATGGTGGCAGGTCCGTTCTCGGCAATAAACACCGCCAGTCGCGCGGAGATGCGGTCATGCACCAGCGGGTCCGCCTTGTACGCTGCCACCACGGCTGGGTCATGTGAAATGAACGCGGGATCGAGACCATTGCCAACCCGCGCATCCGGAGCCAGCCTGGGCAAAATCGCCAGCATCACCTTTTGCAGGATATTCAGGCCGGGGTCGAGCGCCGGCGAGGACATGATCAAGGCCTGAATCGGCCGCGTCGCCAACGACACGAACCGTCCCGCCACCAGGCCGCCCATGCTATGGCCCAGTACGATCAGCGGCGTACCTTCATTCATGCGGTCGCGCGATTCGTCCACCACTTCCGCCAGGTCCGACAACAAGCGGTCGGGGGTCGGCAAAGCGCCGCGCGGTCCCATCGATTCGCCGTGCCCGTACTGGTCGTAAGCGCGCACCGCAAAACCCCAGCTGTTCAGACGCTCCGCCACATGGTCGTAACGCCATGCGTGTTCGCCCAGCCCATGAACAATCAGCACAACGCCGCGCACCGGCCCCTTGTTTAGCGGCCAGTCGATGACCACCAGGTTGGTGCCATCGCGCGCGGTCAAGGGGCTGAGATTGGAGTCGCTCATGAATGAAATTTCAACGCGTGATGCGGCACGCGGTCCTCGCCACGCAAGGGAAGCCTCACCTGCCTGACATTACTCATCGCTGCGCGCACGGAACCCGCATTACGGCACCTGCGCGATTACCCTGGCAACCGCGGCCGTCAGTTTCTTGGCGTAAGGCACGTGCAGGAACTCGTTCGGCCCATGCGCGTTGCTCCTGGGGCCCAACACGCCGCACACCATCATCTGGGCCTGCGGGAACCCACGCGCCAGCATACTCATGAGCGGGATCGTTCCGCCCTGGCCGATATAGCCGCAAGGCGCACCAAAATGCGCCTGCGACGTCGCATTCAGCGCCTGCTCGAACCACGGCGCGGTGTCCGGCGCGTTCCAGCCGGTGGCGCCGCCATTACTCTCGAAGGTCACGCGGGCCTGATAAGGCGCGTTGTCTTCCAGCAGGGCCTTCATCTCCTGCACCGCCTGCGCCGCGTCTATCAGCGGGGGCAGGCGCAGGCTCAATTTGAAAGCGCTGTAAGGGCGCAGCACATTGCCTGCGTCGGCCAGCGCCGGGAAACCCTCGGCCCCGGTCACGCTCAGTGTGGGCGTCCAGGTTCGGTTCAGCAATGCCTGCACCGGGTCGGACGTGGTGGGCAAGACAAACGCGGTGGACCCTTCACAGTCGTAATGCGCCCACGGAAACCGCCGCGTTACTTCTTCACCCAGGATGGCGGCCGTGGCCTTGGCCTGCGCCAGCCGTTCGGCCGGCACTTCGCAATGAAAACTGGCCGGCAACAGGCGCCCGGTCTGGCTGTCCTCGAGCCGGTCCAATACCTGGCGCATGATGCGAAAACTCGACGGCACCAACCCGGACGCATCGCCCGAATGGATGCCTTCGGTCAGCACCTCCACCTTGAGTGTTCCGCTGGCCATGCCCCGCAGGCTGGTGGTCAACCACAACTGGTCGTAGTTGCCAGCACCCGAGTCCAGGCACACCACCAGCGACACATCCCCAAGCCGCGTGCGCAACGCGTCCACATACGGCAGCAGATCGTATGAGCCGCTTTCCTCGCAGGACTCCACCAGGCCCACGATGCGCGGATGCGCAATGTTCTGCGCCTTGAGCGCCTGAATCGCGGCAATGCTGGCGTACACCGCGTAACCATCGTCGGCACCGCCGCGGCCATACAACTTGCCGTCTTCGTATTTGGCGGTCCAGGGCCCCAGATCCTTGCGCCAACCCGTGAACTCGGGTTGTTTGTCGAGGTGACCGTACATCAGCACGGTTTGTGTAGAACCGGGTCGGGTTGCGTCAAGTTCAAAAAATAGCACCGGGGTTCGGCCTTCCAGACGCACCACCTCCAGTCGCAATCCCTCCACTTTTTGCGCCTCGACCCACGCGGCGGCATTTCGCACCACGGTCTCGATGTACCCGTGCTGGGCCCAGTTCGCGTCAAAGCCAGGCGACTTGGCGGGGATCTCTATATAACTTTTGAGTTGCCCGACGATGTCCGAGTCCCACTGCGCGCTGGTCTGGCGCAATGCCTGAGCATCGTTCAACACGCCGGCGGGAATTTCTTTGTGCAGTGGAGCATTCATGGCGGTACCTCTTGGGGAATATTCGCCATCGTACCAAGTCCGCGCCGAATCGGCCTCAGGGTTTGCTACAAGCCGTATACCTGCCGCGCCACTGCATCAAACACGGCGCCGCGGTTCGGCGGTGCGACTATTTCCTGCGCCGCTT
Organism: Betaproteobacteria bacterium; assembly: GCA_025360705.1. Classification (GTDB taxonomy): domain Bacteria; phylum Pseudomonadota; class Gammaproteobacteria; order Burkholderiales; family Burkholderiaceae_C; genus CAISIP01. The sequence goes on from JANYBQ010000527.1 coordinate 8,772, forward strand.
GATGCCAGACGGGATAACTGCCAGCCAGTTCCAACACCGGCCAGTCGCTGCCCCACAACGTCTTCGCGGGGCCAAAGCACGACAGGATGTGACGGATGTAGGGCTTGAGCACCGCCGCTGCCGTATCGCGCCCGGCTTCGTTCCACAGACCGGATAACTTGCAAAACACCTGGGGTTCCCGCGCCAGACGGTCCATGTCGCCGGCCCAGTCCTGCCATTGCCCATTGGCAATGTCCGGCTTGGCGCCATGGTCGATCACGATCCGCAGGTCCGGATAGCGTTGCGCCAGTTTCCCGATACGCGGTAGGTGCATCGGCTTGACGAGTGCATCGAAGGTCAGATCCAATTACAGCATCGATGCGAAAGCGTCGTGCAAGCTGCGCTGCAATATCCAGTCGGGGTCCGCGATGTCTTGCAGCATCGGACGCAATCCCTTGAGTTTGGAGTCGGCCGCCAGCGCCTTGATCTGCGCTGCAACGTCGTGTGCCAGCAGGTCCACCCACCCGACTACGCCCAACACATCGCTTGCAGCACGCGCCTGCCGCAACAGGAATCGGGTCTCGGCGTTTGTGGGTGCGGCCTGCACCAGGATGCCACCGGTGATGCCGCAGGGGCAGCTGACCTTGCGCCAGTGGTCCAGTGTCACGTCCCGATAGATCGCACCTTGGGCCGGGGTCAGCCAGCCATAGTCGCCCCGCCCGAGTTGCCAGATGTGGAAATGCGCGTCGATCATGACAAGCGCGGGGTCGGTGTGGGCGTGGCGGGCGCAAGCAAACCCTGACTACGCAAGGCGTCCCAAAACGCGACTGGTATGGCATGCCCCATCATTACCACCGCGTCGTGCCACTGCGCTGCGTCCTGCGCTCCCAACATGACAATCTCAACGGCGGGATGGGCCAGAGGAAACTGCAAGGCGGCCGCGCGTAGCGGCACATTGAATTGCTCGCACAACTGTTCGATGGCGGCTACGCGGTCGATCCAGACTTGCGAAGCCGGGGTGTAGTTGAAACGCACGTCTTTCAGGTTGCGCACCCCGGTAGCCAGAATGCCGGAATTGAAGGCGCCACCCAAGGCAATGCGCACGCCGCGTTGCACACACAACGGCAACAATTCGGGCAAGGCCGAGTGGTCGATCAGGCTGTACCGTCCGGCCAGCAACAAACAGTCCAGATCGGCCTGGCGCAATACATCCAGGCACACCTGCACGTCGTTTACGCCCAGTCCCACATACCGAAGCAAGCCTTCGCGCTGCATGCGCCGCAATTCAGGAAGCGCCTGCTCGACCACTTGCCGCAATACCCGCGGATACTCGCCGCCGTGGTTAGCAACATCGCAGTCGTGGATATAGACCACATCGAGACGCGCCAGCCCCAGTCGCTGCAAGCTGTCTTCGACGCTGCGCCGCACACCGGCGGCCGAGTAATCCCAAACCTGCACGAACGGCAACACACCCACGAAACTGTTCTGGTCGCGCGGCGCGCGTACGTCCGGGCGCAGCAGACGCCCCACCTTGGTCGACAACACAAAATCCTCGCGGACAACTTCGCGCAAAGCCTGGCCAAAGCGGTGTTCGCTCAAACCATTGCCGTAATGCGGCGCCGTGTCAAAACTACGGCAACCATCGTCCAGCGCCGCCGTCAGTACGGCACGCGCCTTGTCATCCGCAATCGCCTCGAAAAGATTGCCCAGCGGCGCGCCACCAAGGCCCAATGCCAGACCGTTTTTAGCGGGTAGGAAAATCATTCATGAGCCACCGTATGGGTATCGACGCCGTCCAGGGCGAGTCTAGTGCAGTGTTGCACGCTACCAGGTACCGTTCCTGGTTATTTGCCTCACTGCTCCACCGTGTGACGATACGGCAACCAGCTGGATGCAGCCTGCGTCCATGACTGACATGTCAGTTTGTCACAGGCGGAGAGTGAAAATTCAATGTTGATGCCTGTCATTGCATTCTGCTACTATAACTAACATGTCAGCACGTCAACGCCAAACCTTTCGCGACCGCCCATCCGTTTTTACCCTCCCCGATGCTTAAAGGCCTGTCCCCGCTGCTTTCGCCCGACCTGCTGCATGTGCTTGCCAGCATGGGCCATGGGGATGAGATCGTGCTGGCCGACGCCAACTTTCCGGCTGCCACGTACGCGAAAAGACTGGTGCGTATGCCCGGCGTCAACGCGTCCGCCGTACTCGAGGCGGTGTTGAGCGTGTTGCCGCTGGACGACTTCGTCGCGCAGGCCGCATTCACGATGCAGGTCGTTGGGGACACCGACGCCACGCCACCGGCGGTGAAGGATTTCGACGCCGTGTTGCGCCGACATGGCCGCGGCCCCAGCGCCGCGCTGGAGCGTTTTACGAACGCGCCGCGAAAGCGTTTGCGATCGTCGCCACGGGAGAGACGCGTATCTACGGAAATATCTTGCTAAAAAAAGGCGTGGTCCGGCCGTGAGCGCCAGTACGCGTAAACGCGGCGCCGCCGCAATGCCGGAACCGGCCCTGTCCGTGGTGAGCTCCAGCCCCGCGGGCAACAGCCAGCGCGCGCGCGCTTACCAGGGTTTTACACAGCAAATCCTTACCGGCGGCATTCGCAGCGGGCAATTTATTTCGCAGCGCGAATTGATGACTTTGCTGGACATGCCGCTGGGCGCCGTGCGCGAAATGATTCCGCGCCTGGAGGCGGGCGGCCTGATAAAGACCGTGCCGCAGCGCGGGCTGCAGATCGCGCATGTGGACCTAAAGCTGATTCGCAATGCGTTCCAGGTCCGCGCCATGATTGAACACGAGGCGATCCTGCATTTCGTCAACACGGCATCCCGGGAAGAGCTGGATGCGATCGAAGCCAGCCATCGCGACATCCTGCGCCGCGCCAGCGCCACGCGCGTGGACAGCAAGTTGCTGGACGACGCACAGGCGCTGGACTGGGGCCTGCACGACCGCATGGTCGATGCGCTGGGCAACGAGATCGTGTCCGAAATCTACCGTGTCAACAGCATGCGGGTGCGCCTGATCAAACTTGAACACAGCGTCATCACGCCGGCGCGTTTGATTCCGGCGATGCGCGAACATCTGCGTTTCATCGCGGCGCTGCAAAAGCGCGATGCGACTGGCGCAACCGAACTCCTCAACGCTCATATCCGCAGCGCCCGCGACCGCGTCATGACCGCTCCGCTGGAGCAGGTGCCGGCCGAATGGACACCCACGACACAACCCGCCGGCAAGCCGCACGGCGCCATTCGCAAAAGGAAAATATCTTGAAGCACGCAATCCAGGGCCTCTGGCCGGCCACGCTGACACCGGTAACGCCGGACGGCAAACTCGACACCGCCAGGGCCATCGTCCACATCAAACGCATGCTGGCGGCCGGCTGTGATGGCGTCGCGTTGTTCGGCACCACCGGAGAGGGGCCGGCTTTCACCAACCTGGAGCGCAAAGGCCTGCTCGAGGCCACCTTGGCCAGCGGCGTGCGGCCGGACCAGATCGTTGTCACTACCGGCACCAGCGCTCTGGCCGACGCCATCGACCTGGGCCGCCACGCCTCAGCGTTGGGCTGCCATCGTCAGCTATTCATGCCGCCGTTCTATTTCCGCCAGCCCCGCGATGCGGGCATCGTGGAGGCGGTTTCGCAAGTGGTGCGCGGCATCGGCGATGCATCCCTGAAATTGTTGCTGTACCACATCCCTCAGTTGAGCAGCATCGAGTTCGACCACGGCAGCATCGGCACCCTTGTAAAACGTTTCCCGGGCCAGGTGGCCGGTGTCAAAGACAGCAGCGGCAGTCTGGAACACGGACTGGCGATGACACGTGCTTTTCCAGCGCTTGACATCCTGATTGGCGCGGAAATGCACGTGGCGGCCATCATGCTCGCGGGAAGCGCGGGCTCGATCAATGGCCTTGCCAATATCGCGCCGGGATTGATGCGCCGCATTGTCGATGCGCCGTCCAGGGTCACGCCCGACGATGCAAAGCTGCTGCGCGAATTGCTAGCCTTGCTTGACGTTTCGCCCGGCATGCCGTTTGTGAGCGTCTACAAAACCATGCTGGCCGAACAGATCGGCGACGACGCATGGCTTAGTGTGCGCGCACCGCTTACCCCCCTGGATAGCGCCGAGTTGCAAACCGTGCGCAAGGGGTATCGTGCGATAGGTTCACTACTTGCCAATGTATAAACTTTTCCAGGAGACAACGCCATGACGGATACCACTATTTCTTCCATCCGACGCCGGGCCATGCTGGGCGGCGCCGTCGCCCTTGGCGCAACAACCGCGCTGCAGGGTTTTGCGCAGACCAAAACGATGCTGCGTATTTCCACCCCTGCCGTGCCGGACGACTGGCACGGCAAGATGTGGACGGTGTTCAAGGAATCGCTGGACAAAAGCGCGCCGGGCGAATTCGACGTACAGATCAACCTGAACGGCACGCTGTTCAAGCAAGGTACGGAGCCCGCCGCCATGGCGCGCGGCAACCTTGAACTGGCCGCCAGCTCGGCGCAGGACATCGCGAAAATCCTGCCGGAGTATTCGATCTACACGGCCGGTTACCTGATCCGTGACCCAGACCACCAACAGAAGGTTTTCAACGGTCCCATCGGCGCGGAGATGTACAAAGCCGTGGCCGAGAAAATGGACCTCCAGATTCTGGCCGTCGGTTACCTCGGAAGCCGCCAGGTGAATCTGCGCGAGGTCAAGGTGGTCAAGGTGCCGGCCGACCTCAAGGGCATCAAACTGCGCATGCCGGCCTCCAGGGAGTGGCTGTTCCTGGGCGAAGCGCTGGGTGCCACGCCTACGCCGCTGGCCTTCGGCGAGGTGTACCTGGGTCTCAAGACCGGCACCATCGACGGCCAGGACAATCCGCTGCCTTCGGTGCGCGCGGCCAAGTTCTATGAAGTGACCAAGCAAATCGTGCTGACCAGCCATCTTACCGATGGTGTCTTCATCGCGATTTCCAGCAAGAGCTGGAACGCCATGAGCCCAGCGCAGAAGCAGAAAGTGACGGTAGCTGCACAGGCGGCGGTTGCCTACAACAACGAGAACCGCATCAAGGAAGAATCGCAACTGGTCGAGTTCTTCAGGAAAGAGGGCTTGCAGGTCACCACGCCCGACGTGGACGCGTTCCGCAAGACAGTGCAAGCCGCCTACCAGAACTCCGATTACGCCAAGGTCTGGCCCAAAGGGCTGGTTGAACGCATCAACGCGGTCAAATGAGCATCGGACCTTGGCTTAAAAACGCCGCCAACATACTTGGTGGCGGACTCTTCCTCACGATGTTCGTCTTGTTCGTGATCCAGGTCACGGCACGTTTCGTTTTCAACAAACCGATCGTGTGGACCGACGAAGCGGTCGTGATCCTTTATGTGTGGGTGATCCTGTGGGGGTGCGCTGCCATCGTTCCGGAACGCGAACATGTGGTGTTCGATCTGCTCTGGAACAGCGTCAACCAGCGCACGCGCCAGCTGATGCAGATCGGCGGTAACCTGATGATCGGCGGCCTGGCGCTGGTGGGCTTGCCGGCCAGCTGGGACTATGTGCACTTCATGAACCGCGAAGGCACTCCCGTGCTCAATATTTCCTTCATGTGGGTCTATCTTCCTTTTGTGCTGCTGCTTGTGGGCCTGGTGATACGCGCGGCGCTGAACATCTGGAGAGCCTTCCGGGGTATCGGACTGGAAGCCGAACTGCGCCTTGAATGAGACCGGTACCGGTTGCCGGGCGCCGCAACTTGCCTTGCCCACCGGTCTCCGCCTCTGACGTCTTTACGGACTCTCCATGACCATCGGAATCCTTGTTCTTGTCTGTGTCGGGGTTGGCGGCATGTTGCTGCGTATGCCGATAGGTTTCTCCATGCTGGCCAGCGGCATTGCCTATCTGCTGGTCAAACATCAGGACGTGGGGCTTGTCGCCGAACAGGTCTGCAACGGTCTGTACAACAGCTACGTGCTGCTGGCGGTGCCGCTGTTCGTGTTTGCCGCCAACATCATGAATGCCGGCACGGTTAGCGAACGCATCTTCGACTTCTGCCGCATCCTGGTGGGGCGCTTTCGTGGCGGCCTGGCGCAGGTAGACATTCTGGTCAGCGTGATCTTCTCGGGCATGAGCGGCAGCGCAATCGCCGACGCGGCCGGTCCGGGGCTGGTAACGATCCGCCAGATGCTAAAAAAGCCCGAATACACGCGCGGCTTCGCGGGTGCCGTGGTGGTGGCCAGCGCTACGCTGGGGCCCATCATTCCGCCCTCGATCCCGATGGTGATCTACGCGCTTGTATCCGGCGCATCGGTCGGCGCGCTGTTCCTGGGCGGCGTGGTGCCGGGTTTCATGATGGCCATTCTGATGATGATCGTGGTGCAGATCATCGCGGTCAGACGCAATATGCCGCGCGACGACCCGGTTCCGCGCTCCGAGTGGGCCGGGCTGATCTTTCGCGGTGCCTTGCCGCTGTCCATGCCCATCGTGTTGCTGGGGGGCATCTACTCAGGTGTTTTCACGCCGACCGAGGCGGCGGCGGTCGCTGCGCTACATGCGCTGATTCTGGCGGCGGTCGTGTTCCGCGCTCTGACCTGGAAAAGCTTCTGGGGCGTGGTGCTGGACTCCACGCGTGGAAGCGCCGTGATCACCATCATCCTGGCCGGCTCCTTCATGCTCAACTACGCATTCACGGCCGAAGGTGTTCCGCAAGCAATGGCGTTGTGGGTCGACAACATGCACCTGACGCAGATTCCGTTCCTGCTGCTGGTCAACCTGATGTTCCTGGTGTTGGGATGTTTCCTGGATGTGTCGGTGCTGCTGCTGGTGTTTGTGCCCATGCTGCTGCCAGCGGCGAAGTTGCTGGGTGTGGACCTGGTGCACTTTGGCGTGTTGGTTGTACTCAACATGATGATCGGGCTGATCCATCCGCCGTTCGGCATGTTGCTGTTCGTGACCAAGGCGCTGACCGGCATACCGATCGGCGAAATGATGAAGGAAGGCTGGCCCTTCCTCGTGATGTTGCTGCTCCTGCTGCTGGCGATGACGTTTTTCCCGCAGATCGTGTTGTGGCTTCCGCAAACCATGGGTTATGGCGTGCCGAAATAAACCGGACGGATAGACGGATAACGGATAGGCATTTCAACTGTATGACCCCAAGTCTGCCCCCTTGAAACAGCCATCAACCGGCGTAAAACCCTCGCATCTCCCGCGGCAATGCGCGGCCTGGTCGATCTCCCACCAGAATGCGCTGTCCAGGATCGTGATTTCCGGCGCGCGGGGCATGCCGGATGCACGGCTACCCCGCAGCGAATCCGAACCGCCGTTTCGCTCAGTCACCCGTTGACGCGCTGATCGATCTCATAGTCGGGTGCGGGTTGCGCCGCCTCATCCCAGTCGGATACCCAGTCTGGCTCGACTTGGACACCCTGGCCCCTCTGCGCATCACGCGCATCCCACAGCGGTGGCCCGCGTGCCGGGGATATGCCAGGGGCTTGTGAGTCCACACCGATGGGTCCAGAATCTTCTTGATCTGCGCGCCTTCGGCAATAAACGCGATCAGGCTCTTGGCCCGGGACGGGACGGCGCGGTGCGCTGGCTAGCCTGCCGCTGCAATTGCGCTAATTGCGCTAAGGGAGATGGGAATTGCTGAGATGCCGTTGTCATGCCGGACTCGATGAGCCTGCCCCGGACTCCGATCCGGGGGCATCCATGCAGTCGCTGGTGCGCTGGATTGCGGATCGAGTCCGCAATGACAAACAGGGGAATAACTGGTACTTTCGCAATTTTCATCTCCCTACGGACGCGCGTCAAACTTCCAGTGGCGCTGCCAGAACGGCTGCCCGTCCACATGAATCTCCGCGTCGACACTGGTGTGGTGCGCCGTGGTCGATGTGCGGGTGAGCAGCTCGGTTGATCCGGCCGGCTGATGGATGCGCACCGTGGTGGTCGAGTGCATGCGCGCCAGGTCGGGCCGGGCCGTGCTTACCGCCGCGCCATAGACGTGGTCGATCACCAGTTCGGTCTGGGCATCGATGCGAATCCGTTCGTTCCTGCTGGCCGACAGGCGCACCGCGTCCGTCATCAAGTCGCGGCTGATGTCCCAGGTCTGGCCACCGCCCAGGTCATTGGGCGAGTCCAATACCGCGGCCTGCAGCGGCCCCCAGAGCGGTGACTTCAGTGGCCCCGCGGGTGCCTGACACAGCGGCAGCAGGATGCGCGATGCGCCATGGAACAGGCGCAGAGCGGAGGCGACCGGCGTCGGCCAGATGCGTGGAAAGTCGGCACAGGCCAACGACACCCGCAGGCGCTCACCGGGAAGCAGTTGGTAGGCGGTGGCCCGCAGCGCAACCCGCAACTCTTTGCGCTCTGACGCGCCGGCTTGGTCACCGATGTTGGCCCAGCCGGTGGTGATGAGCGTCGAGCATCCATTGGCCGCGACGGCCGAGAGCTTCACCACCAGGTTCAGCGGCAAGGCGCTGGCCGACAGGTCCAGCAACGCTTCCGGCACACCGATCAATTCGATCGGCTCCTGCAACACCGGCCCCGTGAAACACAGGGAGCGCGCATCGTCGGCCGACTGGTCCCGCGCAAGCGTCGGATCCAGGGCCGTGGTCCAGGGGTCCCAGGCCAGGGAGTGCATGCCCACGCTGGGATCGTAGCGGTAGTCGCTGCTGCCAGCGCGGACTGTGTCCGTACCCAGCGAGCCATCACCAGCCAGAAACAACGCGCCGGGTGCGACGCGTCGCGGCGGCCAGTCTGGCTCGGCGCGCCAGAAGCCGGCGCGGCCCTGCAGGTAGACCGACACTGGGGCCTCGGAGTCGATGCCGTTGTGTACGCCCTTGAGCCAGCGCTCGAACCAGCGTTGCATGTCCCACAGGCCCGCAGCGGGTGCCTCGCGGCCGGTGTCGGGGAACTCGTGTTTCCAGGCCCCCATCATGAGTTTCTTGGGGGCCGTGATGGCGGCAAAATCGCGCGGGGTGCAGTCGGCGTACAGGTCGCGCCAGCCGCAGATCTGAAACGTGGGGCAGGTGATGCGCTCCACCCGGGCGACCCGGGATCGCCAGAAATCGTCGAAATCGGCATGCGCGGAAAACGCCTCCAGCCAGGGTGCGTTGCCTTCCAGATGTTCGCTCCACACCCGGGCCCAGCGGCCGTCGGTGTCCTGCCATTGCGGCGGCATCAGGTTGTAGGCCGCCATGCGGGGCCCCCAGTCGGCCCGCATCCAGAACCCGCTGCGGGTTCCACCGAGGGACACCACCGCGCGGTACAGGTCGGAGGTGGCGTGGATCGGCACGATGGCCTTCAGGTGCCGCGGGTTCGTGGCGGCCGTCGAAAGCGCCGTGATGCCCGCGTAGGACACCCCCCACATGCCCACGTTGCCGTCGCACCAGGGCTGCGCGGCGATCCACTCCACCAGGTCATGGCCGTCCTGTGCCTCGCCGGGCGCAAAGGCCCCCGGGCAGCACCCCCCGGAGTTGCCCAGGCCCCGCAAGTCTGCTGTGATGCAGGCATACCCGAGGGCCGCGAAGTGCCGGTGCACACCCTCCACACTGAGCCGCCCACCCCGCCCATCCTTGTGGTACGGGCCGAAGTTGAGGATGGCCGGCACCGGCTGCGCGACGGTGGGCCGGATGATGTCCGCGGCCAAGGCCACGCCATCGCGCATCGGTACCAGCACGTTGCGATCCACGACCAGGATGGGGGACATGGCATGACTCCTATTGCGGCGGTACGAGGACCAGGTTGCCCACATGGACCTTGTCGAGAAATGTGCGTTGGGCATCGGCGATCTGCGACAGCGCAAACACCTGCGCCACCAGCGGCCGGATTTCTCCGCGCTCGATATGGGTGATAAGGTTCCGGAACACCGGCGCGTCCCAGGCGGTGCAGCCAATCAGTGTCAGGTCGTTCAGGTACAGCGTGCGCATGTCCAGCGTGACCAGCGGCCCGCCGATCGCGCCCGAAGTCACGTATCGACCGCCCCGGCACAGCACCTGCAGCAAATCGCCGAAGCCGGAACCACCGACGTTGTCGACCACCACATCGACCGTCGATTCGCCCAGCACCGCCAGCAGGTCGTCCTCGCGCACGAGGACCCGTTCCGCCCCTATGGCCCGCACCTGGGCCAGCTTGGATGCGCTGGTGATGGCGGTCACGGTGGCACCTCGCCGGCGGGCGAGTTGCACCACGGCCGACCCCACGCCGCCCGACGCCCCTGGCACCAGCACATGGTCACCGGCACCCACCCGAGCCCGGTGCAGCATATTCTCGGCCGTGCCGTAGGCGCAGGGAATGCTGGCGAGTTCCACGTCGCTCCAGCCACAATTCACCAGAAACACCTCGGTGGCGGGCACTTTGACGAACTGCGCGAAGGCACCGTCAAAGTCCGACCCCAGCCAAACCGTGTCGAGGCGGTCGAAGCCGTTGTGCCGCATGCAGGGGCGCACCAGCACCCGCGCGCCGACCAGCGACGCATCACCGCCCGGCGCGACCGCCACCACGCGGCCGCAACAATCGGCGCCCTGGATCAGCGGAAACGGCGTGATGCCGCTCCAGCCCCGTGCCAGGCCGACCACCGTGTCCGGCCCCGGCCCGGCCGCTGCGTCCCGCGTGCTGCCGGTCAGCGATGCGTCGTACCAGCCGACGCGCGTATTGATGTCGGTGTTGTTGACACCCGCCGCCAGCACCTGCAGCAGGACTTCCCCAGCCACGAGCGTGGGGATGGCCACATCCCGGTAGACCAGCTGGTCATAGCCACCCTGGCCGGTGGTGACGATGGCTTTCATGTGCACAGTGCGGTTCCTCCGGGTTTGCTGCGGAACATGGTACCTCGGGTACCGAACCGGGCCGCCCGCGAATACGCCAGAATGCTTTTGGTGGCCGACGGCTACGACGACTGCCCTGCCCAAAAATACTTCAACCACGATTGACAGAACTCCATGTTGCCCATCGACGTACTGCTGAAACTCAAACGCTGGAACACACCCACCATCTACAACGGCTGGGAGCAAATCACCAAACGGCCGCGCACGAGCGGCTTCAACCTGGAGGAAACGCGCGACTTCATGCCCGAGTTCGGACCCATGGTGGGTTATGCGGTAACCGTCACCATCCGGCCGTCGCAACCCGCGCCCGACCCGGACGCGTGGGCAAAATACCGGCGCTACGTGGCGTCCATCCCGGGGCCCAAAATCATCGTGATGCAGGACTTGGACAAGCCCAACGTGATCGGTTCGTTCTGGGGCGAGGTCAGTTCAACCTCGCACAAGTCGGTGGGTTGCGTGGGAACCATTGTCGACGGTGCCATCCGCGACCTGGACGAAATGCGAAGCGCCGGCTTCAAGGCCATCGCGCGCCGCCTGTGCGTGGGCCATGCCTACGCGGCGCCCATCAGCTGGGGCGAACCGGTGGAAGTATTCGGCACACAAGTGAAGACCGGCGACCTGATCCACGCCGACAAACATGGCTTTCTGATCATCCCCGAGGAAGACCAGCCCGGCATCCTCAAGGCAGCCCGCTTCATGGACGACAACGAATGCGACACGGTGATCGGCGCCGGGCTTGCCTACAAGAGCGCGCAAACGCAGATTCGTGATGCCGAGCGTCTGGGCGAAGCGGCAGCGGCCTTCAGCAAGGCTGCTGTGGCTGCCCTTGGCCGCGAAGGTGAATGGAAATAGCGCCTCTCCTGGCCCTCGGATGGATACATTCTCGCCATGCCGCCGCCCCACAGGGAGTTGCGCCGCATGGCTTGGCGAGCATATTGCCCAAAGTCCTGCCTTGGACGTGTTGACGCACTTGCTGGACGTGTTGGGAGCGGGCGTGATTTTCGGATGAGCGCGGGTTTGTAGTGATAGCTTTGCGCCTCGCGCAACAGCACAATCCGTTACCCCGCTGAGCACAGGAAATGCGAAATGGATGATCTGGCCCCCGGCGACTTGAAGTCCATCCTGCATTCCAAGCGCGCAAATATCTACTATCTGGAACATTGCCGTGTGCTGGTCAATGGCGGCCGGGTTGAATACGTCACGGATGAAGGCAAACGTTCGCTGTACTGGAACATCCCGATTGCCAATACGGTAACGGTGATGCTTGGTACTGGCACTTCGGTTACACAGGCGGCCATGCGCGAGCTGGCCAAGGCTGGCGTATTGGTGGGCTTTTGCGGTGGCGGCGGCACGCCACTTTTTTCCGCGAACGAGGTGGATGTGGAAGTCGCGTGGTTCTCCCCGCAAAGCGAATACCGCCCTACCGAATACCTGCAGCACTGGGTCCGGTTCTGGTTTGACGATGCGTTGCGTCTGGCTGCGGCCAAAACGTTCCAGCAGGCGAGGCTGCAGCGCATCTACAAGCAATGGACGGGTAACCGGACGCTGCGCGACGCCGGTTTTGCCATTGACAGTGGCGCATTGAAGTCGACGCTGGAGGCTTCGTCACACCGCGTGGCGACGGCTTTGGACAATACCGCATTGCTTACTGAAGAAGCGCGCTTGACCAAACACTTGTTCAAGCTGGCGGCATTGGCTTCGCAATACGGTGACTTCACACGCGCGAAGCGCGGCAGTGGTGGCGACCCGGCTAACCAGTTCCTCGACCATGGCAACTACCTCGCCTATGGCCTCGGCGCCACCGCCACCTGGGTGTTGGGTTTGCCCCATGGGCTTGCAGTGCTGCACGGCAAGACCCGGCGCGGCGGCCTGGTTTTCGACGTGGCGGATCTGGTGAAAGACGCGCATGTCCTGCCGCAAGCTTTCATCTCGGCCAAACGCGGCGATGAAGAACAGGACTTTCGCCGCGCCTGCATTGAAAGCCTCACGCGCGGCGAAGCGCTGGACTTCATGATCGAGACAATCCAGGCGATCGCGTTGCAACTGGGACGCAAGGCCCAGGCCTCAGCGACGCCCGAATCAGCTGCGTCCCCAACACCTGCCAATCCGCCCGCGCCATGAACGTGCTGCTGGTATCGCAATGCGACAAGCGCGCTTTGACGGAAACACGCCGCATCCTCGACCAGTTCGCCGAACGTCGCGGCGACCGCACCTGGCAGACGCCAATCACCAAGGATGGCCTGGATACGTTGCGGCGCTTGCTGCGTAAAACGGCGCGCAAAAACACAGCCGTGGCCTGCCACTGGATTCGCGGACTGGACAACAGCGAGTTGCTCTGGACGGTCGGCAATGCCAGCGGCTTCAACGCGCAGGGCGCGGTGCCGACCAACACCACCGCGCGTAACGTGCTGCGACGCGAGGGCGAAAACGACTGGCATACGGGTGAGGACATCCATCTGCTCGCGGCGTTGGCGGCTCTCTTGCACGACCTGGGCAAGGCCTGTAAGGCATTCCAGGACCGCTTGCGTGGCAAGGGTGCGATGGAGCGCAACCTCTACCGCCACGAGTGGGTGTCGCTGCGCCTTTTCCAGGCTTTCGTGGGGACAAGCACCGACGAAGAGTGGCTACAGCGACTCGCTACTCCAACGGCGAAAGACGATGCCAGTTGGCTCGATCTGGAGCGACTTTTCCGCGATGGGCTTGACCCGCGCGCGACGCCGCCATTTCCCGCTTTGCCCGCAATGGCGCAAGCCGTCTGCTGGCTTGTCTTGACACACCATCGGCTGCCCGTCATGCCTGCAGAAGAGCATGGCGGACCGCGATGGCTCGGCGCAAAGGTGCCTGGCTTCGCCGTTTCTGATCTGGGCAACATTCTTGCGCGGGTCGACGCCAGTTGGAATGAACAATGCACCGAAACCGCCTCATCCCTTGTTGCCCCTTATTGGCACTTCCCGCACGGCTTGCCGGTCACGACGGACGCTTGGCGTAAACGCGCCGCACGGTTGGCGTTACGCCTCCAGCAATTGCAGCGGACAGCAGGCAAGGGGAATTGGCTCGACAACCCTTACGTCATGCACATCGCTCGGCTATCGCTGATGCTGGCAGACCACCACTACTCCAGCCTCACGCCGCAAGACAAGGCCAAGCGGGTGAGCGTGCCACCGGGCTACCCGCTTCACGCGAACACCTGCGATGGTCAACTCAACCAGACACTCGATGAGCATCTGGTCGGCGTAGCGGTTCACACTGGCGAGATATGCCATGCGCTGCCTGGCTTCGAGCACCACCTGCCCAGGCTGGCCAGGCACAAGGGCCTGAAGAAGCGCAGCGACGATCCCCGTTTTCGCTGGCAGGACCACGCAGCCGACCTGGCCACCGGCATGGCCAGAGCCAGCGCCACGGGCGGCGCGTTCATCGTCAACATGGCCTCCACGGGTTGCGGTAAAACGCTGGCCAACGCACGCACCATGTATGCGTTGGCCGACCCAGCCCATGGCATGCGCTGTAGCTTCGCACTGGGCCTGCGCACACTCACGCTGCAGACGGGTCGCGTATACCGCGACGCCCTCCATCTGGGCGACGACGACCTGGCCATTCGCGTAGGCGGGACGGCCAGCCGCCAGCTATTCGAATACTACGAAGCACTCGCGGAGAAAACCGGTTCGTCCTCGGCGCAGCAGCTACTGCCGGACGAAGACGGTCATGTGTATTACGAGGGCAATACCGACGGCCATCTGCTGTTGCAAAAGGCAATGCGTGACCCTCAGGTACGCCGTCTGTTATCGGCGCCGGTGCTGGCCTGCACGATTGACCACCTGACGCCAGCGACTGAGAGTCAACGCGGCGGCCGGCAGATCGCGCCCATGTTGCGCTTGATGAGCAGCGATCTGGTGCTCGACGAACTGGACGATTTCGACATCGACGATTTACCGGCGGTGGCGCGTCTCGTGCATTGGGCCGGCATGTTGGGCGCGCGGGTGCTTATCTCTTCAGCCACGCTACCGCCCGCGATCGTGCGAGGAATGTTCGACGCATATCGCGACGGACGCGCTCTATACGCACGGAATCGTGGCGGGCGGCCGGGGCAGGTGCTGCCTATTTGCTGCGCCTGGATCGATGAGTTTCATCAAGTGCGGCAAGATTGCAAGAACCTGGAAGACTTCTCACAGCAGCACGTCGAGTTCGTCCGTCGGCGGCATGGCGAATTGGGCAAGGGGATGGCACGCCGCCGTGCCGAGTTGCTGCCGTTGGCACTTGCAGGTTTGTCGCGCGAAGACGGGCGCCGCCGCTTTGCGCTCCACGTCCGCGATGCCGCCGTGCGTTTACATCAGCAGCATCACGACATCGATCCGGTAAGCCAAAGGCGCGTAAGTTTCGGCCTGGTGCGTATGGCCAATATCGAGCCGCTCTACGACGTGGCGCTGGCACTTTACGCCCTGGGCGCGCCGGACGGCATGCGCATCCACCTGTGCGTGTACCACTCGCAATTTCCACTTCTCTTGCGCTCCGCCATAGAGCGGCGGCTGGACGCGGCGCTCGACCGGAAGGATGAGCAAGCCGTGTTCCGCCTGCCCGATATACGAGGTCGCCTCGACGCACACGATGAGCCAGACCAGTTGTTCGTCGTGCTCGGTTCGCCTGTCACCGAGGTGGGCCGCGACCATTCGTATAACTGGGCGGTTGTCGAACCGTCATCCATGCGTTCATTGATTCAGCTCGCGGGGCGGGTGGAGCGCCATCGTCTCCGTGAATGCACCACTCCAAACATGCTGCTGTTCGACACCAACTTGCGGCATTGGGAACGCCTGGATCAAGCCGCCTATCGCCAGCCAGGTTTCGAAGAAGACAACGGCGCTTTTCGGCTCGGCAATCACGACCTCGCCGCGCTGCTGCGCCCCGAAGAACGCGACGTCATCGACGCGCGGCCCCGCATCGTGCCACGGGTCGGTGATCTGCTACGGCCGCAAGCCAGCCTGGTCGATCTGGAGCATGCCCGTGTGCAACGCACCATGGCGCCGCCGCCACCCGGCCCACCAATAAGCGCGCAACGGCAGCGGCTGGGCGCCCGAGCCGTCGGACTGGCGGAACTGGGCGCTTTTCACTGGTGGCATCTGCCCCGCGCTGATGCGTTGTTGACCGCCGTGTTGCCTCAGCAGCAGCCGTTTCGTGCGGATACGCAGCAACGCATCGAGTTGTGCTTGCTTCCCGACGACGAGACCGAGACCTATCTGCTGAACTATGTCGCTGAGCAAAAACGCGGGCCTTCCCTGTATGTCGAGATCGACCGTTCACGGCACGAGCCCGTGCCGCTGGAAGGTCTGAAAGGACCGCGCATCCAGTCATGGGGCGCCGTCGATTACATGGAAGAGCTGAATGTTTTGGCGACCGAGTTGAATCTACCTCTGGATGTCTGCGCCAAGCGGTTCGGCACCGTTACGCTGCCGGAGCACGATCGCGGTTGGCGGTTTCATGCCGCACTCGGTTTTGCGAAGCGGAAGTGAACTATCCCTACGCAGCGGGATGTTGGTCGCTACCGGCTGCCAGCGCCGCTGCATGAACTGCTGGCAATTGCTCCAGCAACTTGGGCACAGCCGTCTGCACTGTGTCCCACACCACATCGAGATTGACGTCGAAGTATCCATGCGCAATACGGTTCCGCATGCCTTTCATGCTGCGCCAAGGCACCTCGGCATGCTGGGCACAGAAATGCTCGTACAGCGCAAGCAGCTTTGTCGCAGCCTCTCCCAGAATGATGAGGTTAAATATCACGGCCTGCTGGGTGCGCCGGTCGGCCATGAAGTCCGTCTTTTCTACCCCTTCGACATACGAACAAGCCAGCCGCGCAGCTTCCAACATGTGGTCGAGGTAGTCGGGAAGTTGCTGCGGGTGGCTCATACGGGGAGCGCCTCCGCCAGCACTTCAGCGCGAAATTTCGCAGGCAGATCGCCAGGCGTCAACAGATCCACCGGCACGCCGAGTAGTTCTTCCAATTCAAGCTGTAGGCCCCCAAGGTCGAACAAGGTCGTGCCCGGCAGCGGATCGACCAGCAGGTCCAGGTCGCCACCGTCAAAGTCGAGTCCGTGCAAGGCCGACCCGAACACGCGCGGATTCGTCGCCCGAAAGCGGGCAACGGCTTGGCGGATATCAAGGCGCTTTTCGTTAAGTGCTGCGGAAGGTTTCATAGGCTGCCTATGCGGCAGTTGATCCAAAACGTCAGATGGATCTTTTCTGAGCTGCCTATTCGGCAGTAAGTATTCCGAGTATTATTGCGCAGTTCCGCGTTATTCAAATACCCCAAACCCCTATACGACAGATTGATCTGGATAACATGTAATCCCAAGAAAAGCGCAACGGAAAAATGATCTCCGTCGCGCTTTTCAACGCAACCGCCAGGCTTGCCGGCCCGGTGTCTCCACCCCGTCGT
>JANYBQ010000540.1 GCA_025360705.1 Betaproteobacteria bacterium
GCCGGCAGTTTGAGACCCAATTCCTGCGCCAACGCGAGCAGCAAATCTTTCGGGCCCAAGTCCGGGTTGGGAATGTAGGCGGTGACGCATTCACCCTGCAGCGTGAGTAACAGCTGCCGGCACAAAACGGTCTTGCCACAGCCCACCTCGCCCACGATCTTCAAAAATCCCTCGCCGCTGCGGATTGCAACCAGCAAGGTATTGAGCGCGACCTGGGCCCCGTCATGCAGGAAAAAATAGGCCGGGTCGGGCGTGATCGAGAACGGCGCTTCGCGTAGCGCGAAGTGCCGCAGATACATCATTGCGGAACAGCTTTTTGTTTACTCGTTTCAACCGTGCCATCGAGGCGAACAACGCGGCTGCGCACCACATCCATATCATCCAGCGCGGAACGCACCATGCGGTTCTGCTGCTCCCAGTCTTGCAGCGAACGGATGATGGTGGGTTTGATCAATACCACTACCTCCTTCTTGCGTCCGATGTTGGCACGGTTTCCCAACAGCGAAGACAGAAATCCGGCTCCCGTGGAACCCGGCAGGCCGGATGCATTGCGGCTTGATTCAAGCTGCATCAGGCCACCGATGGCCACAATGCTGCCATCCTGCACCCGGACCATGGTGTCCGACTCATTGACCGTGCTCGACGCCAGCGGCAACCGATAGTTGCCGATGCTGCCGAGGTCTATCTGCTTGGTTTTTTCGGTTACCGAGGTGATGGCGGGATGCACGTGCAACATGATGGTGTTGCCGTCGTCAATCTGGGGTGTCACGTCAAGCGCGATGCCAGAGAAAAAGGAGGTCAGTGTCAAGGTGGGCAAAGTGGTGCTGGCGGTCGTCCCGGCAGTAGCGGCGGTCGTAGAACCGCCCGAGACGTTGGTGACAAAGTAGTCATCACTGCCCACTTTAAGTACCGCCTTCTGGTTGTTCACGGTGGCAATACGCGGGCTCGACAGAGTCTGCACGTCTCCCTGGGTCTCCAGGAAACCCAGCACTGCGGCAAAACGGCTGGTAGAGAGGGCTAAACCGAACAGGCCGCCGCCGGCTTGCACGGACGGAATGGCGACCACCCCCGGAACCGCAACGCCCGACTGCAACAGCGGGTTGGTGGATGCAACGCCACTACCGAGCACCCCGATCGTCAGTGCCGAATGGCCGGCACTGGCAAGCGCCGACCAATTGACTCCGCTCTGGTAGGCGTCTTTGAGCTCGACCTCGACAATTTTCGCTTCCAGCATGACCTGGCGCTCGACCGCGACTTGGGCCGCCTTCAAAAACTTTTCCACTTGGCGCAGTTCTTCCGGCATGGCACGCACCGCCATGATGCCGGCCTGCGGACTGGCAACCACATTGCGTCCCGGGCCGCCACCGACCAGCGCCCGCACGGCGTCGGTTAACTCGCCCCACAAATTAGTCGCGGAGCTGGTCGTTACGCGACTGTTTTCCAACTGCACCGTGGAACTGGCGCCAGCACCTGTCGATCCAGGATATCCGGTAGCGCCAGGGCTGCCGCTGCCGCTTGTGGTACCGCCCGAGGCGACCCGTAAATCGCTGCTTCCGCGGCGTTGGGAGTTGGGATAGTTGATGGTGAAAATACGCGTCTGCAAGCTCGGCGCAGACACCGTGATGCGCCGGCCTTCAATCTTGAAATCGAACCCATACACGTCGCGGATCGCTTCCAGTGCCTCGGGTACGGTCACGCCGCGTAGCGTCACGGACAAAGTGCCGGAAACATCCGGGTGCAACAGCATGCTGTAACGGGAATCGGCGACGATAGCCAGAAAAACTTCGCGGGCCTGGGCGTTGTTCACCAACAGATCAAGCTTTGCCTCCGGCACAGTTGCAACTGGCGTCGGTGCCGGTTCCGCCAGTGCATCGGCGATACGTGCCGGCACCTGCACTGGCCTGGGCGCAGGGACGGCAGCCAATTCGGCTTTCACCACACTGCTCACCACAGGCGTGCGCAAGGGCCTGTCAGCACAACCGGACAGCACTACTACCGAAAGACAGACGAAGGCCACCGGCCAATTTGAAAAGTTGTGGTTCATGGTGTGGAGATGGTTCTTCGTGGCATACAAATTTCAGGGTTGACTTGATCGCCGCTGGACGTTGGCAAATCGCGGGAGCTTACGCAATTGACCCCCTTCACGTAGCCAGATCTCGGTCTCGCCGATACGTTCAACACGTGCGTCACCCAGCTTTTGACCCTGTGCCACCAACCGGGTGCCGATAACAAGATAGGGGCGGCCATTGCGCACGATAACTGGGATCGGGCTCGCATCGAGCGTTGACGCAAGCGCCTCGCCGGAGGGACCGAACAG
>JANYBQ010000542.1 GCA_025360705.1 Betaproteobacteria bacterium
TTGTTCGGTCAGATTTCAGTGGTGGGGCTGGCCGCCAATGCGTTGGCTATTCCGTGGGTCACCTTGCTGATAACACCGCTGGCCATGTCGGGCGTGCTGGTCGCGCCTTTATGGGACCTGGCGGGCTGGTCGATTACCGCGCTGGGCTGGTATCTGCAATGGTTGGCGCAATTGCCGTTTGCCACTTTTTCGGTTGCGCAGGCGCCGTTATGGGCCGCAGCGGCCGGCTTGTGCGGCGGGGTCTTGCTGGCGATGCGTCTGCCGTGGGCCTTGCGAACGGCTGGTCTGCCCCTGATGTTGCCGGTTTTGTTGTGGCAACCTGCGCTGCCACCCGAGGGCGAATTCGAACTGCTCGCGGCGGACATAGGACAAGGCAATGCGGTGCTGGTGCGCACCGCCCACCACGCCTTGTTGTACGACGCCGGGCCCCGCTTCTCGCGTGAAAGCGATGCCGGCCACCGCGTGCTGGTGCCGCTGCTGCGCGCGCTCGACGTAAAACTCGATACCGTCGTGCTGAGCCACCGCGACAGCGACCACGTGGGTGGCGCGCATGCTGTACTGGCCATGCAAGCCGGGGCGCAGCTGCTCAGCTCGATCGAACACGACCACGCGTTGCAGGCCGCGCGCCCGGTCATGCGTTGCCTGGCCGGGAAAAGCTGGAGCTGGGACGGCGTGGACTTCACGCTGCTGCATCCCCAAGCCGCCGACTATGACAGCGTTGCCAAACCGAACGCCTTGTCTTGTGTGCTGCGTATATCCAGCCAAGCCCGGGGCGCCGACCGACCGGCACGCGTGGCCTTGCTGGCCGGAGACATTGAACGGCCGCAGGAGGCACGCCTGGTCGCGGACGGTGCCGCGCTCAAGGCCGACGTGTTGCTGGTGCCGCACCACGGCAGCAAAAGCTCGAGCAGCGCCGTCTTCCTGGACGCCGTGGTGCCAAGCCTGGCATTGGTACAGGCCGGTTACCGAAACCGCTTCGGACATCCGGCACGCGAACCGATGGAGCGTTACCGCGAGCGCCAGGTCATGGTGCTGGATTCGCCACACTGTGGCGCCGTGACATGGACCTCCACGCAGCCCAGCGAAGTTCATTGCCAGCGCATGGAGGCTATGCGATATTGGCAACATGTCGCGCCATAAAACGCACGGCGCAGCGTGTACCGGAGGCCGAATCGGTCTGAAACTTGCTAAGCTCACGTCAGGAGCCGATGTTCATGCATAAGTTCGACGAGATGTATACCGCCATGCCTTACGAGTTCTTCTCGGGCGGGAAGCAGATACGCGACCATTACAAGATTTACGACGAGTGGCTGGCACGCCAGCCTGGCGACATGATGGCCAAACGGCGTGAAGAGGCCGAACTGATTTTTCGCCGCGTGGGCATAACCTTCGCGGTATACGGCGCCAAGGACGAAGACGGCGCCGGCAATGAACGCCTGATCCCGTTCGACCTGATACCGCGCATCATCCCGGCCCACGAATGGGCCAGCCTGGAACAAGGCCTGGTCCAGCGCGTCACGGCGCTCAACCGGTTTATCCATGACGTTTATCACGGTCAGGAAATCATCAAGGCCGGGTTGATTCCGGCTGACCAGATCATGAAGAACGCGCAGTTCCGGCCCGAGATGGTGGGCGTCAACGTGCCCGGCGACGTGTATTCGCATATCTCGGGCGTGGATATCGTGCGTGCACCCAATGCCGAGGGTGAAGGCGAGTACTACGTGCTGGAAGACAACCTGCGTGTGCCCAGCGGAGTCAGCTACATGCTGGAAAACCGCAAGATGACGATGCGCTTGTTCCCCGAGCTGTTCAGCGCTCACCGCGTGGCCCCCGTCGCCCATTACCCCGACCTGCTGCTGGAGACCTTGCGTGCATCCAGCCCCGCGACCACCGCCGAACCGACCGTGGTGGTGCTGACGCCCGGCATGCACAACAGCGCTTATTTCGAACACGCGTTCCTGGCGCAGCAGATGGGTATTGAACTGGTCGAGGGACAGGATCTGTTCGCCAAGGACAAGTTCGTGTACATGCGCACCACCCGCGGTCCCAAACGTGTCGACGTTATTTACCGGCGTGTGGATGACGACTTTCTGGACCCCCAGGCTTTCCGTCCCGACTCCACGCTCGGGTGCGCCGGTCTGCTGGAGGTCTACCGCTGTGGCCATGTGACGATCTGCAATGCGGTGGGCACTGGCGTAGCTGACGACAAGTCGATTTACCCTTATGTGCCGAAGATGGTTGAGTTCTACCTGGGTGAGAAACCGATCCTCAACAACGTGCCGACGTTTATGTGCCGCAACAAGGAAGACCTGCAATACACCCTGGCCAACCTGAAAGACCTGGTGGTGAAAGAGGTACACGGCGCCGGCGGTTACGGCATGCTGGTCGGACCGGCCGCCACCAAGGCCGAGATCGTGGAGTTCGCCAAGGTGATACAGGCCAATCCGTCGGGCTATATCGCGCAGCCTACGTTGAGCCTGTCCAGTTGCCCGACCTTCGTCGAAAGCGGAATCGCGCCGCGCCACATCGATCTGCGGCCTTACGTGCTGAGCGGCAAGACCGTGCAGATGGTGCCCGGCGGGCTGACGCGCGTGGCGCTCAAGGAGGGCTCGCTGGTGGTCAACTCCTCGCAGGGCGGCGGCACCAAGGACACCTGGATACTGGAGCACGAATATCAGGAATCGCAATCGCAGTCGCAACCCCCATCCCAGTCCCAGTCGCAGTCGACCACCTCGGGAGATGCTTGAATGCTGAGCCGTACCGCCGACCACCTTTTCTGGATGTCTCGTTATACCGAGCGCGCGGAGAACACCGCGCGCCTGCTGGACATCAACTACCAGACATCCCTCTTGCCGCAGTCCGAAGGCGTGGCGCTGGTCGGCTGGCAGGGCCTGATCAGCATCAGCGAACTGATGCCGGCGTATACCAAGAAGCATGGCGAAATACGGCCGCGCGACGTAATGGAGTTCATGGTCAAGGACGAAGGCAACCCGTCCAGCATCGTGTCCTGCCTGGGCGCGGCGCGCGAAAATGCGCGTGCGGTGCGCGGCACGTTGACAACCGAAGTCTGGGAGACCCTGAACCAGACCTGGCTCGAAGTGCGGCGCATGATCGCGGCGGGCGAATTCGAACGCGACCCGGCGCAGTTTTTTGAATGGGTCAAGTTCCGCTCGCATTTGTCGCGCGGCGTGACGGTGGGGACGATGCTGATGGACGAGGCGCTGTACTTCATGCGCCTGGGGACTTTCCTGGAGCGGGCCGACAATACCGCGCGTCTGGTGGACGTAAAATTCCATGCCGTGCAAAGCGACTTTTACGGTGCCGCCAGCGAGAAGGATCAGGAGTACGACTTCTACCATTGGAGCGCGATATTGCGCAGCGTCTCGGGCTTTGAGATTTACCGCAAGGTGTACCGCGATGTGATCAAGCCCGAGCGCGTGGCCGAACTGTTGATTCTGCGCCAAGACATGCCGCGTTCGCTGCACGCCAGCTTGAATGAGGTGGTCAGCAACCTCGCGATGGTGTCTAACGATCCTGACAGCGAAACCCACCGGCGCGCCGGCAAATTGCGCGCCGAACTCAAGTTCGGCCGCATCGACGAAATACTCGCCACCGGGCTGCACGCCTACCTGACTCAATTCCTGGATCGCGTCAACGATTTGGGCATGCATATCAGCCGCGATTTCCTGATTCCCTCGTCGGCCTGAGGCTGCTTTGCGCCACCATCTTCACAACGCTGGAGCAGATGTCTTTCACAAGCGGTGAAGCGGTTGCCGTGGCGATGGCATTGCTGGTGCTGGCATTGGGATTTTGGGTTTCCGTGCGCGCCGTGCGCGTGGCACGCGAAAACGCGGCTTTGCGCGCGGTCGAGGCGATACGTATCGAGGCCTTGCGGCACAGCGAGCGCCAGTGGAGCCGGGCCGAACGGCTGGCGCATCTGGGAAGCTTCGACTGGGATCCCGTATCGGACACGCTGCGGTGGTCGGATGAACATTTCCGGCTCTGGGGACTGGAGCCCAGCCTGGACCCGCCGACACATGCCGCGTTCATGCAAGCGATTCATCCGGAGGACCGCCAGCACCAGGCAGATCTGCTGCAGACGGCGCTGGCCGGCAAGGGACCGTATGAAACCTCCTACCGCGTCCGCGCGCTAGACGGCAAGCTGCGGTATATCCACAGCCGCGGCGATGTCGAATTCGACGCATCGGGCCGGGCCGTGCGCGTGGTCGGTACCGTGCAGGACATCACGGTAACGGAAATCGCGCGAGACGCATTGGGGGCGGCGGAATTCGTGGTCAACTCCGTCAACGACCTGGTCAGCGTGATCGACCAGGACGGCGTGTACCGGCTGGTCAACGACGCGTGGTGCCGCAAAACCGGCTTGGCGCGCGAACAGGTCATAGGCCGCCTCGGCCGCGATCTATTGCCAACCGTGGTAACGCAGGAACGGCTAGACGCATTGCGGGAATGCATGCAGTTCCAGCAGACACGCGTGGTGCGCGCACAGGTCGATATGGGAACGGGCGGTGCATGTTTCATGGAAACCACGCTGACACCCTATTCGACGCCGCATCGGGGTATATGCGGCGTGGTGGCGGTAACCCGCGACATCACCGAGCAGGAACAGGGACTGGCCGCACTGCGCGCCAGCGACGGGCAGCAGCGGGCCCTGATGGACGCGTTTCCGGGTTTGATCGCGGTGATCGACCAGGACTACGTCTACACCTACGTCAACCAACGCATGGCCCGGGTTTTTGGCAAGCCGGCGCCGGAAATTGTCGGGCGCCACATGCGCGATGTTCTGGGCGAACAACGCTATGCCGAGAACGTGGTCGAGATCGAGCGGGCCAAAAAGGGTGAACGCGCCATCGCCGAGCGCCATTTAGAAGCCACTGCGGACCGACCCCAGGTCGATCTGCAGGTGACCCATGTCATGGGGGCGGTCGGCCGCGGTTCCCCGCAGCGTTATTACGCTTTCGGCGTGGACATCACCGACCGCAAACGCGCCGAGGTGGCGCACCTGCAGGCGCGCGAAGAAGCCGAACGCGCCAATCGGGCCAAGGGCGCTTTTCTGGCCAGCGTCAGCCATGAACTCAGGACGCCTTTAAATGCGATCCTGGGTTTTTCGCAGCTGCTGCGCTCCGACGGCCAGATGTCGCAGGCATCGAGCGACAACGCTGGCGAAATCGAACGCGCCGGACAACACCTGCTGTCGCTGGTAAACGACCTGATCGACCTGGGCCGTGTCGAAGCGGGACATCTCGAACTGTCGCTGGCGCGGGTGCCGGTCGAGGCCGTAATCAACGACAGCCTGTCCCTGGTCGCGCCGCTGGCGGCCAAGCAGGGGATACGTATCGTCTACTCCGGCGGCGACGCGCGCAATGCGATGGTGATGGCGGATTCCGTTCGCCTGCGCCAGATCGTCATCAACCTGTTGTCCAATGCGATCAAGTACAACCGCCCGGATGGGTCCGTACGCGTCAGTTGCCACCGGCGTACCAGTAGCGACGGCAAGAACGCGCCGATGGTGCGCATATCCGTGAAGGACACCGGCTTCGGTATTTCAGCCGACCGCGCGAGCCGGATTTTTTCGGCTTTCGACCGGCTTGGCGCCGAGCGCGGCGTGGTGGAAGGCACCGGCATCGGCCTGGTGATCACCAAACGCCTGGCCGATGCGATGGGGGGCGCCATCGGTTACGAGAGCCGCATGGATGAAGGCAGTACCTTCTGGGTCGACCTGGCGCAGGCCGCATTGACGCTGCCGGGCCCGCGCAAGCCTGGTCCGGCGGCGTTGACCAAGGTAGTGAAGCCGGCGTTGCGCAAGCCCAAACCGCGCGTGCTGGTGGCGGAGGACTACGCCCCCAACCAGGCCGTGCTCAAGCAGCAGCTGACCAGCCTGGGCTGTGAGGTGGATGTCGTCAACGACGGTGCGGCGGCGCTGGCGAAATGGAGCGGCACCGGTTACGACCTGATCCTGACCGATCTGGATATGCCCTTGATGGATGGCCTGGAGTTGGCACGTGCGGTGCGGCTGCGCGAAAAGACGCGCGGCGGACATATCCCCATCATCGCGCTAAGCGCCGCCGTGCTGGGCCTGGAGCGTTCGCGCTGCGATGAGGCCGGCATGGACGATCTGCTGACCAAGCCAATAGCGATCGAGGGTCTGGCCGCGATGCTGGAGGGCCGGCTGGGCGGGGGACTGCCGGCCGCGCCCGCGCCAACGCCGGCCCCGGGCGACGCGGTCGACGTGTCGCTTGACGAAGCCGCGGCGGCGGTGCTCGACATCGACCATCTTTACCGCGTGTTGGGGCGCGTCAGCACGACCCAGGCGCGCACCTTGCTAGCCACCTTTATAGACGCCGCGAAGGGCGGCTTGAACGACCTGGCGGAAGGCAGCCGCAATCCGGCCGCGCTGGTGCGCGAGATGCACCGGCAACAATCATCGGCCCGTACCGTGGGTGCCTTGCGTTATGCCG
>JANYBQ010000575.1 GCA_025360705.1 Betaproteobacteria bacterium
ACGTCGGGTAATTGACAGTTTATGCATGGTGGTCTCCGTTAAGTTTCAAGGTTGCGGGGGGGGTAAAGGTCGGCCGGGCGGGTCATGGCAGGCCCAGGTAGGCTTGCTTGATACGTTCGTCTTTCATGAGTTGTGCCGGCGGGCCTTCGGCCACACACCGGCCCACGTCAAGTACGTAGGCCCAGTCGCACAGTTCGAGTGCCTCGACGACCCGCTGCTCGACCAGCAAAATCGTCAGCTTCCTATCGCGGTGGATGTCATGGATGCGCTCGAAAATCATGTCCACCACGATCGGTGCGAGCCCCATCGAGGGTTCGTCCAGCATCAGCAATCTTGGCGATGACGCAAGGCCGCGTCCGATTGCCAGCATTTGTTGTTCACCGCCCGAGAGTGTCCCGGCAAGCTGGCTGCGCCGTTCGGCCAGCACCGGAAAAAGCGAGAAGCAACTTTCGAGATTGCCGTTCCATTCGGCACGGCCCTGGGCGGTAGTTGCCCCCATCTCCAGGTTCTCCAGCACGGTCAGGTTGCTGAAGACCTGACGGCCTTCCGGAATATGCGCGATACCCAGGTGGGCACGATCCTTCGCTGGCAGCGTCAACAGATCGTGTCCGTCGAAAACTATGCGTCCGGCGGTAGGAATCACCTGGCCTGAAATGGCCTTGAACAGAGTGGTCTTGCCGGCACCGTTCGGCCCCACGATGGCGACGAACTGACCCGCGTCTACCTTGAGCGACACGTCGCTCAAGGCCCGAATCGCCCCGTAGGCGGCGCTGACGCTTTCAAGCCGCAGCATGCAGTTCCATCCATTTCTTGCCAAGATAGGCCTTGATGACTTCCGGGTCGGCCATGACGGTCGCGGGAGCACCTTGGGCAATGACCTGCCCGTGGTCCAGCACGACAAAGCGGTTGGCCAGCCGTGTCATGGCGTGCATGGTGTGCTCGATGATCACCACCGTAACGCCAGCCGCCGGAAGGCGCTGGATCACCCGCACAATCTCTTCGACTTCTCCCGCGCCCAGGCCCGCCAGCGTCTCGTCGAGCAGCAGCAGTTTGGGTTTCGAAGCCAGCGCACGTGCGAGCTCCATCAGCCGCAGTTCCAGGTTCGTCAGCCCGCTGATGCCGGCGTGCGCCTTGCCGTCGAGCCCGACGATGCCCAGCGCCTGGTGCGCCATGGCGATCGCGTCGGCTCCATCGCGGCCTCGGGACAGCGCGCCCACCACGACGTTGTTGAGAACACTCATGCGCTGGAACGGCCGCGCGACCTGAAAAGTCCGGCCCATGCCCAAATGGCACAGGGCATTGGGACGCAAGCCGACCGTGGTCGTGCCGTCCAGCACGGCCGTCCCGGCGCTGGCTTTCTGAAATCCGTTGAGGACGTTGAACAATGTGGTTTTGCCGGCGCCGTTTGGCCCTATGACACCCACTATCTCGCCGCGCAGGACTTCGAAACTTACGTTTTGTACGGCTTTAAGGCCGCCGAATGATTTGCTCAAACCCGATACCTTCAGAAGCACATCGTGGCCGGTGATCGCGGCTGGCGTTTGCGACCCGACCGCAGCCGCAGTGGCCGGGCGCGACGGCGCGTGCACCGTTTCTATGCCGTGCGGCTGGCGACGCCTGGCCAGCACATCGCGCACCTTCCAGAACAGTCCTTCCGGCGCCAACAGGATTACCAGCATGATCGTCAGGCCGTAGATGACTCCCTGGATGCCCGGAAGAATATGGCCGAGCTGTGCGCGCAGACCCTCGGTCAGCGGTATCAGTACCACCGCCCCGATAACCGGTCCCCACAAAGTGCCGACGCCACCGAACAGGGTGAGGATCAGGGCTTGCGCGGACACCACGGTCCCGAGTACACCGTGGGGCGTGACTACCTGCAGCACGACCGCATGGAAGCCGCCGACCAGCGCACCCAGAGCGCCGCTGGTCATGAAGCCGATCATCTTCACGCGAAAGGTATCGATGCCCGCAGCTTCGGCGGCCAGTTCGTTTTGTTTGATCGACAACATGGCAAGACCGAACCGCGAGCGCTCCACCAGCAGCGTGATCAGGAGCACGGCCGTCATCAGCGCGACACCGATCAGCGTGTTGACCCTGGGATCGGCGAACTGCATGAACTTGAACGGCTGGTCGCGACGCACCGGAAATGTCAGTTCCTGCCAGCCCATCCAGTCGAAAACGAAGATGAACAACAGGGGATACGCAAGCATCGCCAGCGCAAAATAATGTCCGCGCAAACGAAAAGTGATCGATCCGATCAACATGCTGGCGAACCCGCCGATGAATGCCGCAGCGGGCAGCCCGATCCAGGGAGAAATACCGAATTTGATGGCCAGCAGGGCGACGGTGAAGGCGCCGACGCCAAAAAAGGTCGCGTGGCCAAACGAGATCAGCCCGGTATAGCCGCTGAACAGGTTCCAGGAGAGCGCCAGCGTGGCCCAGATCGGGATGGTGCTGAGAATCAGCTGATAGTAAGGGTCGCGGACGAAAAACGCCGAGGCGGCCATCAGCAGGGCGACGGCGACGATCATCCGCAGGGCCGCGCCCTTGAAAGGACTGGTCAACATCAGGCGCGCTCCGCGCTGCGGCCGAAGAGCCCTTGCGGACGCAGCAGCACGACCACCAGGAACAGAATGAAGATGGTGGCGTTTTGCAGCTGGAACGGCAGGAAATAGGTAGACAGCTGCTGCACCACGCCCATCGTGAAACCGCCCCAGAAAGCGCCCAGCATGCTGCCCATGCCGCCCAGCACGACACCCGCGTACATGATGATCACGAATTCGACGCCGATGTAGGGATTGACCGGGTAATACATGGCGATCAGGCCGCCCGCCAGCGCGGTCGCTCCGGTGCCGATCGCAAACGCCCGCGCATAGGCTTTTTCCACGTCGATGCCCACGATGGTGGCAGCGGTCGGGTTGTCGGCCGCGGCGCGCATCGAAGTTCCGGCGCGGGTGCGCTGGACAAAGAAATAAAGCGCCGTGCTGGCAACAACCGCGCAAATGCAGCCGATGGCCCGCGCCTGGTTCACGAACACGGTAATCGCGCCTTCGGTGAACGGACCGACGGTCCAGGACGACGACGAGAGCGCAGACTGGACGGTTTTGGGCGACGAACCAAACAGGATCAACGCCAGGTTCGACAGCACCAGACTCAAACCCAGGGTCAGGATGAGTTGTGCGAAATGGCCCTCGTTGTCACTGCCGACAACCCGGGCGCCACTAACATGCGAGATCACATAACGCTGCAAACCCCAGCCCGCCCCGGCCAGCACGACCGCCGCCACGACGATCGCGAGGTAGGCACCGAGCGCGGGTCCCAGTCCGAAAACGGTCGCCAGCATTCCGCCCACGATCATGGTGGCGTACATGCCCAGCATCATGAATTCGCCCTGCGCGAAATTGATGACGCGAATCACCCCGAATATCATCCCGAGGCCGGTGCAAAGCAGTCCATAGATGCTGCCGACCAGCAAACCGGTAACGATGCGCTGTAACAGGTTTTCAACAAGAGCCGGATCCATACCGATTGCTCAATGCTGCGAGCCCTGCATCGCGGGCTCCATGTCAGCGTCGCCGTGGCCCATGTAGGCCCGCTGAACCTGAGGATCGCGGATCAATTCCGCTGCGGTTCCCGACAGCAGAACCTCGCCGGACTCCAGCACGTAACCATGGTCGGAAATTCCGAGCGCCATGTTCGCGTTCTGCTCGACCAGCAGAATCGCCGTACCGTCGTCGCGGATGCGCTGGATGATTCCGAAGATTTCCTCCACGATGAGTGGCGCCAGACCGAGAGACGGCTCATCCAGGATCAACAGTTTCGGCCGCGACATCAAACTCCGGGCGACGGCCAGCATTTGCTGTTGTCCACCGCTGAGCGTGCCGGCATCATGCCCGCGTTTTTCTTTCAGGATCGGAAACTGCGCATAGGCTTTTTCGATGTCCTGCTTTATCTGCGCCTTGTCGTGGCGCGAATAGGCACCGAGCTCCAGATTCTCTTCAACCGTCAGCTCTGAAAACAACAGGCGCCCCTGCGGCACAAGCGCAATCCCCAGACTGACCATCCGGTCCGGCTTCAGGCGCTCGATGCGTTTTCCATCGAATGTGATGGTCCCGCTGGTCGCCGCCGTAAGGCCCGCAATGGTCCGCACCGTGGTCGTCTTGCCCGCGCCGTTCGCGCCGAGCAATGTCACGATGCTTCGGTCCGGCACCTCGAAGGACACGCCCTTCAGCGCCTTGATACTGCCGTAGAACGTTTCGACCTTGTCAAGCTTCAGCAACTGCGCGCTCCTTGCCCAGATAGGCCTCGATGACCTTTGAATCGCCCTGAATCTCCAGCGGCGTGCCCTCGGCGATCATCACGCCATGGTCCAGCACCGAAATCCGGTCGGCCAGGCCCATCACGAAATTCATGTTGTGTTCGATCAGGAGAATCGACACTCCCAGCTGGTCCCGAATGGTGCGCAGAATACCCAGCAACTCCTCGATTTCATGTTTGCTCAGGCCCGAGGCCGGCTCGTCGAGCAGCAGCAGCACCGGATCGGCCGCCAGTGCCCGCGCGAGCTCCAGACGGCGCTGCTGGCCGAAAGCCAGCGAGGACGCTTTTGCGTCGGCGAGCTGGTCCAGCCCCACATAAGCCAGCAAGGCCAGTGCCTTCTCCCGGGCGGCCCGCGCCTGGGCCACGGCGCCAGGCAGCCGAAGCGCCGCGCCGAGAAGTCCCTGCTGAAGGTGTGCGTGCATACCCACCATGACGTTCTCCACCAGGCTCATCTTGCCGAACAGGCGGATGTTCTGGAAGGTTCGCACCAGACCCAGTGCGACCAGGTCGTGGGACTTGAAGTCGAGCAGCTGTTGGCCGCGAAAACGCATAGCGCCAGCGTCTGGGGCGTAGACGCGGCTGAGCGAATTGAGGAAGGTTGTCTTGCCCGCTCCGTTCGGACCGATCAGAGCCCGGATCTCGCCCGCCTTCAGCGACAGGCTTGCGCCCTGCAGCGCTTTCAAACCGCCAAACGACAGGTGAAGACCCTCCACCTCCAGCACCGTTTCATTCTTCGCGGTCGGTACGTGGCGCGATTGGAGTCGCGTCGCGGCCCTGGCCTGATTGCGCAGCGCCGCCGATTTTTCCAGCTCCGGAAATTGACCGGCCACCGCCTGCCGCGACAGCACTTTGCGGCGCCAGAACTCCTCGAGTTTTCCGGCAATACCTTCCGGCATGTAGATCAGCGTAAGCAACAACACGAACGCAAAAATCAACTCGCGGTATTCCGCGAAAGGCCGCAGTAATTCGGGCAAGGCCACCAATACCAGCGGTCCCAGAATCGAGCCCAGCACCGACCCCAATCCGCCCACGACGATATACAGCAGATGCCAGATCGACGGCCACAGACCGAACTCATAAGGGTCCAGGAAACGCACCAGGCCGGCCTGCAGTCCGCCCGCGATGGCACAGTAAAACGCGTTGACCGCAAATGCCATCGTCTTGTACTTGGCCAGGTTCACGCCCATCACTTCCGCGGCGTTCTCGTTGTCGCGAATCGCCATGAAGGCGCGGCCGATCCTGGAGTCGATGATGCGCAGCGCCAGCACCACCATGGCGATGGTGACGACCAGAATCACGAAGTAGTAACTCTTGTCGTCCTGCAGATACGCGATTCCGAGCCCGCTGCGCGAAGTGCTCAAACCGGGTGACCCACCGGTCATCGACACCCAGTCAACCAGCACTACCTGCACGGTCCAGACAAATGCCAGAGTGGCCAATGCAAGATAGTGGCTGCTCACGCGCAAGGCCGGCAGCCCCACGACGAATCCGAGCCCGGCTGTCAGAACCCCGACACCGGGCACCGCCAGCCAGAACGGCACGCCGTAGCGGTTGCCCAGAATCGCGACCGCATAGGCACCAATGCCGAAGAACGCCGCGTTGGCCAGGGACACCTGTCCGGCGTACCCCATCAGCAGATTCAGCCCGAGCGCCAGGATCACCGCAATGCCCATGGTCGAGAGAATGTGTACCGCGTACGACGATGCGACGAACGGAATCACGACGAGCAGCAGCAACAGGCCGTAGATCGCTGCCCGCCCCGATGGCTTTTTTGGCATGGAGGTGGTGACTGTGAGATCGGTCATACCTGCTTTCGTACCGGTTTGCCAAACAATCCCGACGGCCGGATCATCAACACCGCGATCAGTATCACGAAGGACACGACGCGCTTGAAGCTGGACGAGACAAAAACGCCGGCGAAGTTCTCGAACACACCGACCATGATGCCGCCCACGATGGCGCCCGGAATGCTGGTGAAGCCGCCCACAATGGCGGCCACAAAACCTGGTATCAGGACGCCGCCCAGCTCGGTGTTGATGCCAATCAAAGGCGCGATCAAAACTCCGGCGATGCCGCCCAGCGCCGAGCCCAGCGCCCAGGTCTTGGAAAAGATGCCCGACACGCTGATGCCCATCAGCGAGGCCGCTTCCTGGCTCTGCGCTGTGGCGCGCATCGCCTTGCCCAACTTCGTATAGCGGAAGAAGAGCATCAGGGCCGTCACGACCACCGCCACCGTGACGATGATGGCCAGCCGCTCCGGCGTGATAAGCACCCCGCCAAACTCGATCGGGGCAGAACTCAACACACCGGTGATGGTGCGCGGCGTGTCCTGCCAGACCAGCCGGATCGCATTCTTGATGATCAGGCCGACGGCCAGCGTGGCGAGAATGACGGTGAAAGGCGGCGACTTGATCAGGGGCCGGTAAGCCACCCGCTCCACCACCATCCCCACCAGCGCCGAGGCCACCATCACAGCGGCTATGGCCGGGAAATAAGGCATGTGAAATTCGGTCACGAAAAGCCAGCCCATGTAGGCGCCCACCGTCACCGACTCGCCCTGGGCGAAGTTGACGATTTCGGTCGCCTTGTAGATCAGCACCAGCCCTATCGCGACCAGCGCATAGAGCGCTCCCGCGGCAACGCCGCTCACGATCAGCTGCGGTACCAGTTCCATGTCACCTCCGGTCGCGGCGGCGCTCACCCTACCACTTCAGCGTGGCGTTCTGGGGAAACTTGGTCGTCGGGACCGGCGTTTTGAAATCCACGATCGGCTGGAAGCTGCCGCCGGTGACCCTAAAGAAACTCAGTCGGCGATTGCCGTTGTGGCTCTCGGTGAAAGTCAGCGGCTGAATCACGGAGACGGCGTTGGGCCAGGTATCGGAGGCCTTGTATTCCTTGAGTGTCTCCAATGCTTCCACGACGCCCTTGCGGGTCATGTCCTTGCCGGCACGCTTCATGCCCTCGGCCAGCGCGTACATCGTGCCGTAGTTGTAGACATCCACATAGTTGGGGCGGTCCACCGGGTACGAGGGGAACATCTTCTTGAAGCGGGCTTCGAACTCCACCATGTCCTTGACCTTGTTGCCGTTGAAATACGGCGGAACGTATTCGACGATGACACCCTCGGCCGCCGGACCCGCGACGGTCAGAAAGCCGCTGTTCATCATCGATGTGTCGCCCTTGAATGGCGTCTTGATGCCCAGTTCACGGGACTGGCGAATGGCGCGTGCCGCCTCGACGTAAAACCCGTACATCAGGATGTAGTCGGGGTTGGTCTGCTTCACCGCCAGCAGCTGCGAGCTGAAATCGGTCTCACCCGGGTTATATTTCTGCTGCGTCAGGACCTCAATGCCGTATTTTTCCTTGATGATTTTGATGACCGAATCGGCCAGGGACTGCGAGAACTCGTCCGCCCCGTTCATGACGGCGACCTTCTTGACCTTCAGGTATTCGCCGATGAAGATGGCATCGTTCTGCGCAATGTCGCGCACATCGATCGTCGCGCCCGAAAACACCCAACGGCTCTGCGCATCGATGATCTTGGGGCTTGCGGCCGAGCCGTTCATGTAGGGCACCTTGGCCCGGTGGGCTTCTTCGCCGACGACGATCCCGACATTGCTGACGCCACCGCCGAGGATCGCGAACACCTTGTCGCTCTCGATCATCTTCTTGGCCACCGCCTCCGCCTCGGAAGGCTTGGCGGCGTCGTCATAGGAAATCATCTTTATCTTGCGACCGTTGACGCCACCGGCCGCATTGATTTCACCGATCGCCATCAAGGCGCCGTCGCGGCCACCCAGGCCGACCCAGCTCGCCGGCCCTGTCATCGGGCCGTGATAGCCGATAAGAATCTCGTCATCGGCCGCGATTGCCGACGAAGCGGCGACCAGGCCAGTAGCCAACACCATCGCCAGTTTTCCAAATATCGAACGTATGTTCATACCGTCAACCTTTCTTTAAATTCCGACAACTACCCGCCTTGAGCCAACGCGTCCCCGACCCGCTGGAGCCACTTCAAAACTCAGGAATTCGCCGCGCCACCATCGATGTTGATGGTCTGCCCGGTGATATACGACGCGCCGTCGCTGCACAGGAAGGTCACGACGGATGCAATCTCTTCAGGTTCGCCGAAACGACCAAGAGGAATCGTTGCCAGGATGGCGTCACCGCGCTGCTTGAATACCGTGTCGGTCATGCCGGTCCGGATCGCGTTCGGCGCCACGGCATTGACCAGCGTGTGGGGGGCAAACTGGCGCGAAAGGCTGCGCGTCAGACCCACAATGCCGGCTTTCGCGACCGAATAGGCAACCCGTCCGGGTGTGCCTCTGCGAAAAGCCCCGGAACTGCAGTACACGATGCGACCGACCGCGCCCGTGTCACGGCGCGTCTGATACGCGACGCCGAGGTCGTAGCCATTGGTCAAACTCGACGCAATTGCACGGTCGTAAGCCGAATGGTCGTCCGGGTCCAGCGGATCTGGCTCGAACAGCCCCGCCATGTGGATCAGCCCGAATATCGACCGCCCTGCCGCGTCGAGCGCGGCGGCTGCCTC
Organism: Betaproteobacteria bacterium; assembly: GCA_025360705.1. Taxonomy (GTDB): domain Bacteria; phylum Pseudomonadota; class Gammaproteobacteria; order Burkholderiales; family Burkholderiaceae_C; genus CAISIP01. The sequence goes on from JANYBQ010000575.1 coordinate 8,870, forward strand.
TTTGGCGGACGCGAGGCTGGACACGTGAACGGTCAGACGGTCACCACCGTCCAGGCTGGTTTTCACGGCGTCGAGGCGGCCGGCGTCGACATCGACCAGCAAGACGCGAGCCCCAAGTTCCAGCAATTGATGTGCGCAGACCCGGCCAATCCCACCGGCGCCGCCGGTGATCACAAACTGCCGCCCCTCAAACGTACTTGGCATCCGTTTTCTCCTCTCGAGCGCTGCAAGGATTGCTCGCAAAGCTACTATCCACTTTAAATGTGGATTAATTATATTGTCAGACCATTGAATTGGATAATGGTAAAAACCCTTAGCCAGGGTTGATCTCTTCTTACATTTGGTAATAGAGCGCACGACATCCAGATTTGGACGTCCACAGGGCGGAGCGGCGCTCCGCCTTACCGTTCGCGTGTGTTCTGTCCTTGAGCGGGGCAGAGCACATTTTGGATCAGGGGCTTATGTGAGCCGCTTGCGCACCGTGATTGAAATACACGAAGCTTGAATTCAATTCGCCGGGCGAGGCGCATCCGAGCTGGGCCAGTGAACTTGCCAATTCGCTTGTGAGTATTTCGATCACGCGGGGGCCGCCGGCAGCACCGCCCATAGCGGCGGCGGCAAAAAGAAATGGCCGGCCCAGCAATACGAAATTCGCGCCTAGCGCCAGCGCCTTGGCAATGTCTTCACCCGAGCGCACGCCGCTGTCGAGCAGCAGCGGATAGGCCGCCCCAACTGCGGCCCGGATTTCCGGCAACACCTCGATCGGGGACACGGCGGACCCCAGCTGGCGGCCCCCGTGGTTGGAGACGGAGATGGCATCGACCCCCAAGCTTGTCATGCGTTTGGCGTCGCCCGGGTGCAGCACGCCCTTGACGATCAGCTTGCCCGGCCAGTTGTTCCTGATCGTGTCGAGCACCGCCCAGTCCAGGCTGGCACCCGCCATGTCCTTCAGCAGCCCGGCAAGCGACATCCGGTCCTGCGACGAAGATGCGGCGGCATCCAGGTTGGCCATGCGCGGGGACCCGGCGCGCAGGGTCTTCAGGCTCCATTGCGGGTGCAGCATAAATTCGGCCACCACCGACGGCGTGGGCCTGAACGGCAGGCTGAAGCGGTTGCGAAGATCGCGCAGCCTGTGTCCCGGGTTATTCGCATCCACGGTAACGATGAGCGTGTCGATTCCGGCGCTGCGAGCACGAGCCATCAGATTGGTGGAAATGCGCGGTTCGGTGCTGACATAGATTTGAAACCACGCGTTGCCACTGGCCAATTCGGCGACACGTTCAATCGAAATGCTGCCGGCCGTGGACAGCCCATAAGGAATATTCGCCGCAAGCGCCGCGCGTACCAGTTCCTCATCGGTGTCGGGCCATGCCAGGCGGCCCAAACCCATCGGCGCGACTCCAAAGGGCGCGCCATAACGGTGTCCCAAAAAATCGGTGTCCAGGCTCCTGTGGCTACCCAGGCTGAGCACTCTGGGCATAAGCCGGATGTGGCTCCATGCTTGCAGATTGCGCAGCACCGAAGTCTCGTCGCCGGCGCCGCCCTCGATAAAGTCGAAGATCGGCCGGGGCAACCTCGCCTTGGCGCGGCGTTGCAGGTCAGGTACGGTCAACATCGGTCAGATCCGGGACAGGCCCAGGCCCATGCCGCCGTCGACGTCCAGAATCGCGCCGGTGGTCCATTCCGCGCATACCAGGTACTCCATGGCTTCGGCGATCTCGGTAGATGTGCCCACACGACCCAGTGGATGCGCCGATGCCACGGACGCGTAGAAGGCGCGTGCGCCGGCCTCGTCAAAGGCACCGGCGCGAACATTGATTTCCGTAGGGACCGCGCCAGGGATCACGCAGTTCACCCTGACCCGTTTAGGCGCGAACTCCCCCGCCAGCACACGCGTAAGCACCTGCACGGCGCCCTTGGTAGCGGCATAGGGCGCACGACCTGGAAATGCGCAGCGCGTATGCACCGAGCCCACGAACATCACCGCACCCTGCGTCTTCTCCAGGTGCGGCAATGCCTGGCCCGTGAGCAGCATGGGGCCGATCACGTTGGAGCTGAAGATGCCTTCAAGGGCCTCTGCGCCAAAACTCTCCAGGTCGCCGTGCAGGATATTGCCGGCGTTGTTGATGAGCACGTCAAGCTTGCCTGCGCCATGCGACAGCGCGGCCTCCAGCATGCGGGCACGCCCGGTGCCGGACGTGACGTCGGACGCGGCGAAAGCGCATCGGGCGCCGATAGACGAAGCAACCCGCTTCAACGCGTCCTCCCGCCGGCCGGAGATCGTCACCCGCGCTCCTTTTGCCGCGAAATAACGTGCGCAGCCCTCTCCGATGCCGGAACCTCCGCCGGTCACCAGCACCGACATTCCATTCAGTGAGCGCATTGCCGCCTTTCAGGGTTTGATTGATGCAGGCACCATCCCGTGTCTATCGGGTCCGGGCGTTACTCCGCTTTTATATCCGCGGCCTTGATCAGCGCGGTCCAGCGCACCGAGTCCTGTTCAAGGAAGGTCTTGAACGCCGACGCTGGTCCGCCCACCGGCACCATGCCCAGGCCGACCAGGCGTTCGCGCACTTCGGGCCTGGCCAGCGACTGGTCGATCGCGGTGTTCAGTCGCGCGACGACCGCAGGTGGCGTGCCGGCGGGCGCCACGATGCCGAACCACGCGCCGACGTTGTCGAAGCCGCTGATGCCGGCCTCGGTCACGGTAGGCACGTTGGGAAAGTCGGGATGCCGTTTCGCCGCCGTGATGGCGAGCGGCTTGACGCGTTTGGCGGCTACAAATTCCTTCAGGCCGGCCATGGTGTAGAAGGTATAGGTGACGCGGCCCGACATCACCTCGGCGATTGCCGGTGCTGCGCCGCGAAACGGGACATGGGTCATCTCGGTACCCGTGGTGTGCGCGAGCAGGGCTCCGGCCAGATGCGCAGGCCCTCCATTGCCGGCCGACGCGTAGGTGACGTGGCTGGTGCGCGCCATCTTCACGATGTCCTGAATCGAATTGGCCGGCGAGTCCTGCGCCACCACCAGCACGGTCGGCAACACGGCGGTATGCGACACCGCCACGAAGTCCTTCAGGGGATCGGGCTTGGGCCGGTTCATCAAAATGGGATTGACGATGAACGTGGACGCGGTGGACAGCAGCGTGTAGCCGTCCGGCTCGGCCTGGGCCACGGCGTCGGTCGCTATCTGCCCACTGGCACCGGCGCGGTTTTCAACCACCACTTGCTGGCCCAGTGCAATCGACAAGTCCTGCGCCAGCACCCGTGTGTAGGTGTCAAGCGGACCGCCGGCGGCAAAACCGACCAGCAGCTTGATGGGTTTGGCAGGGTAGGCCTGCGACCAGGCGCTGGTACTGGCTATGCAGGATATGACCAGGGCAATCAGATTGCGGCGTGTGAATGTCATGGAGGATGCCTATAGAAAAGAGTTGTGGCTTGGGTTGACGCCAAGAAAGCGCTAACCAAGGTAGTGGGCGATCACCTGTTCGTCGGCGGCCAGTGTTTTGCTTTCGCCCTGCAGCACGATGCTGCCACGATCCAGCACATAGGTGCGTTGCGTGGCGGCCAGCGCGCGCCGGGCGTTTTGTTCCACCAGCACGATCGTAAGCCCCTCCCGATGCAGTGTCGCCAACACCGCGAATACCTGTTGGGTGATCAGGGGCGACAGGCCCAGGCTGGGCTCGTCGAGCAGCAACACCCGCGGGCTGCCCATCAACGCGCGGCCGATCGCCAGCATCTGTTGCTGGCCGCCCGACAAGGTGCCGGCGAGTTGTTGCAGGCGCTCGCGCAGGATCGGGAACAGCACCAGCACGCGCTCGAGGTCGTACCGCGCCGCCCGTAGCCCACGCGCCAGCAGGCCCAACAACAGGTTCTCGCGCACGCTCATTTCGGCCAGCACCTGCCGCCCTTCGGGCACCTGCAGCAAACCGGCGCGCGACACCCGATGTGGTGCACGCTGCGTGATGTCGCTGCCATCGAAGAGGATCTTGCCGCCGGTGGCGCGCACCACGCCGCTGAGGCAGTTGAGCAAGGTCGACTTGCCCGCGCCATTGGCACCGATGATCGCGATCATCTCGCCTTCGGCCACGCGCAGGTCGATGTCGCGCAGCGCCTCAATGCCGCGGTAGCCGGCACGTAACTGGCTAACTTCGAGCATCAGTCCGCTCCCATGTAGGCGGCGACCACGGCCGGGTCGCGCATCACCTGCTGGGGCGTGCCGTGGGCGATCAGACGCCCGCCGTCGAGCACGTGGACGTCGTGACACAACTCGGCCACGAAGCGGGTGTTGTGTTCTATCAGCAGCACCGCCATGCCGTCTTCGGATAACGAACGGAAGATGATTCCGAGTTCGGCCGCCTCGACGTCGTTCATGCCGGCCACCGGCTCGTCCAGCAGCAGCACATCGGGCGCGCTGGCCACCGCCCGCATCATCTCCACGCGCCGCTGGTGGCCGTAGGCCAGGCTGCCGGCGGCCAGTTCGGCAAAAGCCGTCATGCCAAAACGGGTCAGCAGGCCGCGCGCCCGTTCGCGCAACGCGCGCGTTTCCCGGCGTGAAGAAGGCAGACCCAGCAGATTGGCCAGCGCGGAGCTGCGCTCCAGCCGGTGAAATCCGATCATGACGTTCTCCAGCACCGACGCCTCGGCGAGTAGGCGGATGTTCTGGAAGGTGCGCGCCACGCCGCTGCGCGCCACTGCGTCGGCAGTGGCGGTGGCAATCGATTGGCCGTTCAAGCGGATGTCGCCGCTGGACAGGGCGAGTACACCCGTCACCAAGTTGACCAGCGTGCTCTTGCCCGAGCCGTTGGGCCCGATCAGCCCGGTGATGCGACCCCCGGTGACGCTGAAACTCACGCCGTCCACGGCCTTGACGCCACCGAAGTTACGCCGTACATCGACCAGTTCGAGTGTTGCCATGGCGTTAAACCTTTATAGCCGCAGCCGCCGCCAGGCGTGCGCGGCGATGGCGGATGGCGGCGAACAGGGTATCGCCCGCGCCTTGCGGCAAAAACACCACGACCAGTATCAGAATCACGCCGTTGACCATCGGCCGGTATTCAGCCAGCGGCCGGGCCAGCTCGGGCAACAGGGTCAGGATGGCGGCGCCGATCGCGGGGCCGAGCAGGGAACGCCGGCCGCCCAGAATAATCGCCGTCAGGGACGACACCATGAACGCAAAACCGAACTGGGTCGGTTGCACGCTGTAGGCATACAGACTCTGCAGGCCGCCAAACAGGCCACCAATGGCACCGCTGAGTACAAAGGCCAGTGCGTGGTTCCTGCGCGCTGAAACGCCCAGGCTGGCGGCGACCATTTCGTCCTGGCGCAAGGCGTCGAAACTGCGGCCCAGCCCGGAGCTGCTGATGGCATGCACCAGGTAGCCAACTGCCAGTACGGCGACCAGCAGTTGAGGGGTGCCAACCAGCTTGGGCAGGCTGTTCAAACCCACGGCGCCGCCAGTCAGCGGCTCGGCATACAAGGCCAGCGACACGATGACCTCCACCAGGCCCAGTGTGGCGATGGCCTGATACACGCCGCGCAGGTGCGCCAGCGGCACCGACACCAGCCATCCCGCCAGCGCACCAATCGCCAGTGCAGCTGCAATGGCCACCAACGTCGGCACGCCGGCGTGTATGACCATCAGCGCACAGGCATAGGCACCCAAGGCCGCGAATGCCGCGGTTGCAAGCGAAAAGACGCCGCAGCGCAGAACGATCTGCTGGCTGTACGCAAAACCCAGCGCCAGCAGGAAAAAGTCGAACACCGGCTGGTTAGCACGCAGGAAATCCATCATTGCCGGCCCATTCCGGCGGGAACCGTAGCTCCGCCAAACAGGCCGTTGGGCCAGAACAGCAACACCACGAACAGGGTGCTGAAAATCAGGGTATCGGACAACCCGGCGGGCAGATAGGCCACCGTCATGGTCTGCAATATGCCGAGCAGCAGGCTGGCGGCAACCGCGCCGGGAAGATTGCCCAGACCGCCCAGCACCACCACTACAAATGCCTTGAGCATGTAGGGTTCACCCATCAGAAAATGCACCGAGTTGAACGACAGGCCGATCAACACACCCGCCAGTCCGGCCATGCTGCCGGCGATAAAGAAGGTCTGGAAATAGACCGCGCGCGCACTCACGCCCAGCAGCGCCGCGGCGCGTTCGTTGATAGCTACCGCACGTATCTGGCGACCGAATGAGGTGCGTTGCAGATACAGCACCAACCCGGCCAGCAGCAGCGCTACCAGCAGCACGATGGCGATCTGCAGCAACGAGATGCGCAGGCCCCAGGCGCGAAAGAACTCCACTGGAAAAATCCCGAACGGGAAGCTCAGCACTTTGGTGTCCGACATGCGCTGTGCCAGGCTGGCCAATATCAGATCCACACCGATGGAAATCACGATGGCACCGAATTCCGAGTCGGCATGGCTGCGCCGGCGCAGGGGCTGGAAGCCCAGCACGTCAATAAGTACCGAGATCAATCCACAAGCAAGCATTGCCAGCAACAACGCGACCCAGAACGGCAACCCGCTGACCACCGCGTAATAGGCGATGAACGCGCCGGACATGAAGACACCGCCATGCGCCAGGTTCAACACCTTCTGCACCCCGAAAATCAGGTTGAAACCGAGCGCGAACAACGCATAGATCGCGCCCGACACCAGGCCGTTCAGGATTTGTTGCCCAAGCATGGCGGTGGTCTATCCCAAAGCCACGTCAGCGCTTACGGTGCCAGCACGAACTTGCCGTTTTGCACTGTCAGCACATTCATGCCCACATGCGGAACACGGTCGGCGTCCACTGCGTAAGTGCCTTGCCCGACCACAACCTTGATGTCTTTGGCTTTAGACATCGCGGCGCGTACCGCCTCGCGGCTCGGGTTGGGTCCAGCGGCCTTGAGCACGGCAGCCGCGACACGCATGCCGCCATAACCCACCGCCGCCCAGTTGTCGGCTTCGGTGTTGTACTTGGCTTTGAAAGCGGCAGCGAAGGCTCGGCCAAAGTCGTCGGCGCCGCCCGGCACCCAGTCGCCGATCAGGTACACGCCTTCGACCGCCTTGCCTCCGCGTTCCGCGAACTGCGGAGATGCGAGCGAGTTGTGCCCCATGATCTTGACCTTGGAGTCGAGGCCGGCCTGACGCAGCTGGATCACGATATTGGCCGATTGCGGGGCCGCGGCGGAGATGAAAACACAGTCCTGGTTGCCGCCTGCTACCTTGGTGGCAAGCGCGGCGAAGTCGGAGTCGCTGCCCTTGATCGACTCGACCGCGCCAATCGTCACGCCCTTGGCCTTGACGGCGGTCTCGAAGGTCTTTTGCAGCGTCACATAAGCCTCGACGTCGCTGATGCCGATCACAGTGCAGTTCTTGACCTTGAGTTTGTCAGCCGCGTAGTTGGCGATGTAGGGAATCGTGACCGAGGCGGGCTGTGTCAGGATGCCGGACCACGGGCCGGCCTTGAGCACATCGGTCGAATTGGTGGTGGTCATCAACGGCAGCTTCAGGTCGTTGGCTGCATTGGCCGAAGCCGTGGCCAGCGCGCCGCTGGTAGGGCCCATGATGAGCAGGATGCTCGGGTCAGCGGCATAACGCGTCAGCAGCGGCAAGGTCTGCGTGCGGTCGTTGGCGTCGTCGGCCACGATCACCTTCAGGCTATTGCCAGGGCCCATTTCTCCTTTACGGTTGATTTCCTCGGCCGCCAGCACCATGCCGTCCTTGACCGGCGAACCGATGAACGCGGCGCCCCCGGTCAGGGACTGCAGCACCACTACCGTGTATTCGGTTGCCGCGGCCATGCAGCTTGCGCCGGCCAGCAGGCTCAGCGCCAGCCATTGGCGCAACGGCTTGCGCGGTGGATAGCGCGACACCAGGCTCACGTGCGCGGATGCGGACGGTTGTGCCGCGGGAATCGGGAATCTAGAGCACTGCATGAGTAAGTCTCCTGTTGGGGTGAAAAAGGAAAAAAGGGTGTGCACACAATTGCGCGCCAGCGTATCGGTAGTCAGGCTGGTAGTGGGAAATCATCCTTCGACTTCCAGTGGGCTGGCATCGGCTGCCACGGGACGCGGACCGCTGGCGCCAAACGGATAGACACCGCAACCCAGGCGCTGCGAGATGGCACGTGCCGCGTCGTGGAGCGCGTCGACCAACGCGGCCTCGTCCTCGGACGCTACATGGTGCGACGGAAACGCGAGCCCGAGCGCACCGACGATCCGCTGTCCTTCCTTGAACAACGGTACCGACACCACGCCCAGGCCCAGCGAAGTCTCGTTGCGCTGGATGCTATAGCCGTCGCGGCGCACGGCCGCCACGAGTTTTTCGAGGGTGGCGCGGTCGCGTATCGTGTCTTTGGTGATTGGCGGTACCGGCAGGTCGAGCAGGTGTTCAGTGTGTTCGGCATCCAGGTAAGCCATCAGTACCCGCCCGGCTGAAGAAGCGCCGATAGGTACGCTGCTGGCGGAGCGCCAGCCGGTGTCCATGAACATCGGGCCTTCCAGGCCGATCAGATAAAGCGACTGGTCGCCGTCGGGGACCGACAGCCGCACGCTGTGCCCGGTGCGGATCAGCAGTTCCCGCATAACCGGCGTGGCGGCCTGGCACAGGCTGTCATAGGTAGTAAAACGCGAACCCAGCACATAACAGCGCTGGCCCACCGAATAGGCGCGGGTCGCCGGGTTTTGCACCACCAGGCCACTGTCCACCAGCGCGCTGAGTATCTTGGACACCTGGCTCTTGGACAGGTCGCAGCGCTGCGCCAGCTCGGTGACACCGAAGTCGCGCTGGTTCTGTTCGAATTCCAGCAACACGCGCAAGCCGGTGCGTAACGACTTCATGGGCTCGTCGGCGGCAACCGGAGGCGCGCCGTCGAATACTGGCCTGGGACGCAACGCCGCCATATTCATTGCTCTTTCGGCGGTACTGACGGCACCACCAGTACATCCAGGGCCACCACGCCCTTGCCGAGGGGGCGAACCAGCAAGGGGTTGACATCGATCTCCCGCACCCAGGTGTCGCGCAGAAAACGCTGAGCGAGCCGGTGGATGGCGCTGGCGGCGGCAGCCACGTCAAGCGCGGCCTGGCCCCGTGCGCCGCTCAGGATCGGCGCAATCCGCAGGCTGCCCAACGCCAGCGTAATTTCTTCGATGCTGGCGGGCAATCCGACGAAACGCACATCGTCCAGCAGCTCGGCCCAGATGCCCCCGGCGCCCACCATCAGGACGCGGCCGAGTTCCGGGTCGATGGAGCAACCCACGATCAGCTCGAAGCCGCCGCAGAGCATCGGTTGTACCGAATAACCCGCGATCGCCGCGTCGGGTGCGTAGGCTGCAACCGAACGCCGCATCGTGTCCCACGCGTCGCCAAGCGCTTGCGCATCGCGCAGGTTCAGCGCCACGCCACCCGCTTCGCTCTTGTGGGCGATAGCCGGCGATACGACCTTGAGCACCACCGGGTAACCCTGGGCAAGCGCGAAATCGAGCGCCGCGGCGCGTTCGGTAAATACTCCTTCAGGCACCAGCGGCACATGGGCGCGCCGCAAGAAATCGGCACTGGAGGAGCTGACGGCGCTGGCGACGTCGTTGCTCAGGCTGCAATCCGCGGCAGGCAAGACGCGCGCCGCGCTCTGGCGGCGGCCCAGCGCTGCAACCACCCGCTCGGCGGTTGGCAACACCAGCGCCCCGGCGCGCATCAACTGGCGCCGGTCCGCCGGTGTCAACTGGTCGGAGGATGACAGGTAAGACAGCGCCAGCCGCTTGCCGATGGCTAGCGCATCGCGGCTCAGTTTCTCAAGCCACGGCAGCAGCGCCTTGTAGTCGTGCGCCAGGCTGGTCAACACCAGCAGCAGGGTTTCGATGGATGCGTCGTGCAGCACGGTCTCGGCGCAATGCGCATAACCTTTCTCGTCGGTGAACAGGGCTGTGTCCACCGGATTGGCCACCGTCATCTGGGCCGGGAGAACCTCGCGCAAGCGGCTTTGCGTGGCGGCCGAAAAGGCAGGCAGCAAAAGATCGTGTTCGGCCGCGGCGTCCGATATCAGCACGCCGAGTCCACCCGACACGGTGAGTACACCCAGGCCCGCGCTGCTACGGGTGGGAAAACCGTAGCGGTCGAAAGCGATGGCCACATCGACCAGTTGGTCCAGGTTGTCGACCGTGATCAAGCCTGCCTGCGCTGCGATATCGCGCCATACTTTCCAGGCACCGGCCAGCTTGCCGGTGTGCGACACGGCTGCCGCGCGGCCCAGCTGCGACTTGCCCGAGCGCAGCACCGCGATGGCCTTGCCAGCGGCGCGTGCGCGCCGCGCCAGACCCTTCAGCCGTTCGCCCTGCTTCAGGCCTTCGACGTACAGCGCGATCAACTCGACGTTGTCGTCGGCCAGACTGTGTTCGACCAGCTCGAGCAGGCCGATATCGGCTTCGTTGCCGGTGGATACCCAATAGGCAAGGCCGATGTCCAGGTCGTTGAAACTTTGCAGCAGCGAATTGCCCAGTGCTCCGGACTGTGTCAGCAACGCCACCTTGCCCGGCCGCGGCATGCTGTTTTTAAGTTCGCTTGAAAATGTGGCGGTGACGCCGAACGCGGGGCGCAGCAGTCCCACGCAGTTAGGTCCTACCAGCCGGATGCCGGTGCGCCGGCAAATGTCGCTCAGACGCGCCTGCTCGGCGGTTTCGCCGGCCTCGGCAAAACCGCCGGCAATCGAGATCGCGCTGGCCACGCCACGCGAAGCGCATTGCTCCAGCGCGTCGGCCACGCCTTTCGCCGGCAACAGGATCAGTGCCAGGTCGATGCCTTCGGGCAGGTCTTGCGCGGTGGCGTAGCAAGGCACGCCGTCGATCTCTTTATGTTTTGGGTTGACCGGGTAAATCCGGCCCCGATAGCCATATTTTTTCAGGTACGCCAAGGGTCGCCCGGCGAGTTTGCCGGCATCCGGCGACGCGCCAACCAGCGCAATGCTGACCGGGTTTAACAGGCGTGATAACGCGTCCATGGTCATACCAGTCGGCGCGGTATCGATCTAGCGGCGCGGCAGTTCGACCACCGCCGAACCTTTGATGGTGACCTGGCCGAACTGGTTTTCACCCCAGAGTTCCAGGTCAACCAGACCGACGCCGTTTTCAACCCGTTTACCGGTGACCTTGCCTTTGAAATAGTTGCAGTCGCCGAAGATCACGGGCATCTTCAGGCGCGCGCTGTAACTGCGCATCCAGCCGTTGTCACCGATCCAGTTGGTGACGCAGGTGGCCAGCATGCCGCAGCGTTGCGGGCCGTTGTCGTAAGGCCCTGGCATGCCCAGGTCCACCGTGGCAACCTTGGCATCCTGGTGGCCGATGCTTGGCAACACGGCCGCGCCGTAATAACTTTTGTCGTAGTTGTTGGGCAGTTTCTCGGGGCTGGTATTGGCCCAGCGTTTGTATTTCCAGCGCAGCTTGGTGGACTTGTAGCCCGAGGTGCCGACCGCACCGCAATAGTAGGAAGTCATGTCCTGCTGGTTGATCGGGCCGCGCACGGTGCTCGGTAGCGCGCTGCCCACTTCCACATCGTCCCAATACAGCATCCGCGCTCCGCGCACGTATTCGTTGACCTGGTCATCGGCGATTTTTGCCAGCTCGTCGGCGCCAAATACGTGTTTCTCACGCGGCGCGTAACTCAAACCGCCTTTGGCCGCCTGACGCGCAACGCGGAAACAGTGCGACAACACCTGGGTCATCAGCCGGCCGTCCTGATCGTGGTAACGCACGTCGCCGGTTTGCACGATCATGTTGGACACGGTCTTGCCCGACAGCGGCTGCGCGTCAATATATTCGGCCGACGCAGTAATGGCGTCGTTGCGCCGGATCGGATGGTGGAATTTCGCATCGATGCCCGAGTAATACCACTGCACGTCGGGCAGGCCGGGGGCCACCACGGCATCCCAGATACCGAAGAAGAATGTCGGCGACGCGATGATGCCGCCCCACTTGGTTCCCTTGGCGTAGTCCGCATCATGAAACAGCGGGTTGTCGTCGCCAATGCCCCATGCGTAATGGCGGATCGCGTCGCGGCTGGCCTCGTAGTTCCATTGCTCAACACGGATCGGCATGCCGATAAGCGCGCGTGCCTGCGCCAGCGCGTCTTCGGCAATGGCCGGGGCCAGCAGTTGTTTTTCAATCGTTTCGGTCATAGTGGATTTCAGTCAAAAATTTTGAGTTCAGTAAGGCTTGAAAAAATAGACGTCAGATCGGCCCGCACAGTAGAAAGATTCATAAGCTCTAGAGCTTGGTGCTGCCCAGGCCCATGCCGCCGTCGACGTCCAGAATGGCGCCGGTAGTCCATGAGGCGTTGATCAGGTACTCCATCGCCTGCGCGATGTCTTCGGTTTCACCAATACGCCCTATCGGATGCAGATGCGCCAGCTTGTAGAAGAAGGCCTTGGCTTCTTTCGGATCCTGCCCGGTGACGGCGGCGTTGATTTCGGTTGCTACGGCACCCGGGATAACGCAATTGACGCGTATTTTCTTCGGGCCGAGTTCCGAGGCCAGCACCCGCGACATGGTTTGAACAGCGCCCTTGGACGCCGCATAGGCCAATCGTCCCGACAGGGCCAAACGGGTATGCACCGAGCCGATGAAGATGACGCTGCCATGGGTTTTTTCCAGCGCGGGCACCGCCGCCTGGGTCAGCATCAAGGGCGCCGCCACATTGTTCTGCAGCACCTGCACCAGCGCTGCCTCGTCGAGACCGATCAGGCCGCTGTGGTGGGTAATGGCGGCGTTGTTGACCAACACATCCAGCTTGCCGCCGCCGTGTTGAATGGCGGCATCCAGCATGTCCTGCCGGCTCTGTGCAACGGTCACGTCGCCCACCACCCAGTGACAGGCCGGGCCTATGGCTTCAGCCACTTCGCGCAGGCGGTTTTCGCGCCGGCCGCTGATCGTGACACGTGCGCCATGGGCCGCGAAATAGGCGGCGCAGCCAGCGCCTATACCGGTCCCGCCACCGGTTATCAGGATGGACTTGTCTTGCAACGTGTTCATGGTTTCCTTTTCAGTCCGCGCAACCGGATTCAGCAGCGCGCGATATCCGCGTCGCTGCGGCGGGTCGCCCACATCGCCGCGCGTTGCAGCATGCGCTTATGGGTCGGTTGGTCGATCGACGCACTGTCGTGGCCCAGCGCGTCGTACACCACGCGACCCTGGCTGACCTCGCGCGCCCACAGGCAGGGCGAAGCGCTGTCCTGCACGGTGGCCTGCACCGTAGCCAGCGCCTCGATGCCGGACACCAGACTCATCTTCGAATAGGCTTCTTCATCGAAGTCGAATGCCGGCAAGCCGCGCGTAATCGCGTGCTGCGCGGCGGTCATGCGCACCGATACCTGGCCATGGGGTGGGTGGTAGGAGGTACCCCAGGTCCAGCCCGCTCCCACGATCTCGCGCCAGCCCGGCCAGTCGTCAAAGGAAATTGCCGCCGTGTGCATGGCCAGAATGCCGCGACCGCGTTGCAGGTGCGCCTCGATGCGCCGGGCATCCACTTCGCCCACAGTAACCGCCCACAACGCGCGGTCGTTGGCAAAACGCTCTGCCAGCATGGGAAAGCGCAAGGCATACACCGTGAGCAGGTCGTAGTCGCCATCGTCGAGCCAGGACAGGCCGGTATGGATGTCGGTGGTGATGTCGGATTCAAAACCGACTTCGCCGAGAGCGTTTCTCAAAGTTTCCGACGCAGCGTCGAAAGGGTGGTACAGGCCACCGGTCAGGATAAGGTTGCGTGCCATAAGAGGAGTCGAAACTCAGGCGCGCGGAATCTGCGACAACAGGCTGTGTACCAGGCCGCCATCGACACCGAGGTCCTGACCATGGATGTAGCTTGAGGCATCGGAGGCCAGGAACATCACCGCATTGGCGATATCTTCGACCGAACCGAGGCGGCGCAGCGGCACCGCGTTGGTCCGGAGCTCGCGTATTTTTGTATTCGCGAAAACCGCTGTGCTCATGCCGCCATCCACAAAACCGGGCGAGACCGAATTCACGCGCACACCGTATTGGCCCAGTTCGAGCGCGAGCAATTTGGTCAGCACCACCAGGCCTCCCTTGGCCGCCGCATAGGCGTTGGTGCCCAGGCTTGGCGTGATGGCGTTGATGGACGAGATACTGACGATATTGCCGTGGCCGCGTTCGCGCATGCCCCGGCCAACGGCGCGCGAAAGTATGTAGGCGCCCACCAGGTCGACGTCGAGAACGCGGCGAAAGTCCTCCACGCTGATGTCCAGCAAATGGCCAAACTTGACGATGCCCGCGTTGTTGACCAACAGGTCTGGCGTGCCGCCGAGCGTTGCAAGCGCGGCGTCGACGGCTTTTTCGTCGGTCACGTCGCAGGGCAGCGCGATCGCGTCACCGAGCTGGGACGCCATGGCGCGCGCGGCTTCGGCGTTGGCATCCATGACGCCGACGCGGTACCCGGCCCGGCGCGCCGCCGCGGCAATCGCAGCACCGATACCGTTGCCGGCGCCGGTAACAAGAGCTAGTTTTTGGGCCATCAATGGGATTCGTTACCACCTACGGGTGTGCCGCCACGGGCCTGTTGCACGATCGACTGGGTGAGGATTCTGCCGAAGTCATGGGTGCGCCATTCGGCCATCGGTTTGCGTTCCGGCTCAACGCGTGTCAGGTCGATCGACTTGCCGCCCAGCATCACCATGCGCAGCTTGTCGCGCCGACCCAGCACCGTGATGTCGCGCGATGGGTCGCCGTCTACCACGATCAGATCGGCCAGCCGTCCGGCTTCGAGCGTACCGACCTGGTCCTTCATGCGTAACGCAAGTGCGCCGGACCGGGTGCCGCAACTGATGGCCTCGAGCGGCGTCAGGCCCAAATGCCTGATAAAGACTTCCATCTCGCGGTAGTGCCAGTCGCCATAAGGCGTGACCGAAAACCCCGACTCGGTGCCGCACACCATCGGCACTCCGGCCTTGAAGGCCTTGTAGAACATTTTGGCGCTGCCTGCAATTTCCTTGCGAAAAATGTCCTGCATTACCGGGCTGGCATGGATGGCGTCGCCGAACTCCATCAGGTTGGCCTGGAAGGTCAGGGCGGGCACGATAAAGGCCTTGTGCTTGAGCAGAGCCTCAAGTGCGGGCTCGTCCATCTGGGTGGCATGGATGATTTGGTCGAAGCCCGCTTCGCAGGCCACCTTGATCGCCTTGGCACCGCGGCAATGGCCAGCCACGGGTATGCCGAAGTCGTGCGCCAGATCGCAGATCGTGCGCAGCTCTTCCACGGTGAAGGTGACGAATTCGCCCTCGCTGCGGCGGTGCGCAAAAGAACCGGTCACATGCACCTTGATCCAGTCGCAGCCGATCTTGATCTGGCGCCGTACTTCGGCCACGATCTCGTCCTTGCCGCGCACCATGCGTGCATAGGCCATGGTGCCGGTGTCAGGCATCAACCGCCCTGCCGCGCCACCGACCGAAGTCATGAGCGCATAACCGCCCACCGCCATGCGCGGACCTTCAATCACACCCGACTGGACAGCTTCTTTCAAGTCAACGCCCAGATCGAACAGCGAATCGGCGTCGAAGAAACCGGTGACACCGGCCGTCAGCATATGGCGTATATTGCGCACCGCCGTAATCGCCGCCATGCCGGGTCGCCGATGGTAGAAAAGTTCGTCATGCCCGGCGGCATCATCGAACGTGCAGTGCACATGGCCATCTATCAGTCCAGGCATGACCGACAGGCCGCTGGCGTCGAAACGCGGCACGTTGTCCAGCCGCGCAGCCGCGGTCTCGGCCGCATGGCCCACAGCCTGGATTCGCTCCCCATCGATCAGCAGCGAGCCCTTGCGCGCGGCGGCTCCGGTACCGTCGATGATGTTGGCGTTTTGAATCAGGAGATTTTGGTTAGGCATGGTTTTTCATCTCGATTGTGTCCCATATGGAAACTGTATTTCCGATATGGAACTAAGTCAAGTAACTTGGGAAACTTTGTTTCTCTTTAATGGAATTCTACTTATAATTCGATAACCACAATATCGGGGTACCGTCGTTTGCCTCGTCGTTTGCCTCGTCGTTTACTTCGTCGTTTACCGACTAGTTAATTTTGAGCCTTACAGACGCAGTTCCTGTCACGCAAACGAAGCGTGGCCTTTTCAAGGATGACAGCATGGCCCAGTCCCTCTATGAGAAAGAGCAGATCGCACAGATGGTGCACCGCGCCGTGCAACACGCGACCGCCGGCACCACCGACTCCACCGATGAAATTTACCGTCTGCCGGTCGAGTTGTACAGCCCGCGCAGCTGGGACGAGGAAATGAACGCTATCTTCCGCCGCCTGCCTTTGATGCTGGGATTGAGCACCGAGATGCGTGCGGCCGGAGACTACAAGGCGATGAAAGTGCTGGACGTTCCGGTGTTGATGGTGCGGGGTGAAGACATGCGTATGCGCGCCTTCATCAACGCCTGCCGGCATCGCGGTCGTGCGGTAACGCAGACCAGCGAAGAAAGTGGACAGGTGCGCAGTTTCGTGTGCCCGTACCATGCCTGGCGCTTCGGCACCGATGGCGCGTTGCTGTCGGTTGCCGACCCGCGCAAGTTCGGCGAGGTGGACAAGAGCCAGCGCGGCCTGGTCGAACTGCCGTGTGAGGAACGCGTCGGTTTCATCTGGGTCTGCATCACCCCGGGCCTGCGTTTCGATTTGACCGAATATCTGGGCGGCATGCTCGACGAGTTGACCTGCCTGGAGGCCGACAAGTGGTTCTTGCACGGCACGTCCAGGCTTGAAAGCGCCAACTGGAAAATTACCCATGACGGGTATCTGGAGAGTTACCACATCCCCTTCCTGCACCGCGACACCTTGTCCAAGTTCTGGAACCGTGAGAGCGCGAGTTCGGTGTCCCTGTACGACGCGTTCGGTCCGCTTGCCTGCGGTCCGCACCAGCGCATGGCCGGCAATGCCTGGGGTAACGACCCGGTGCTGATGGGCCGCATGAAGGATGTGCCCGAGTCGGAGTACACGGAGAAGCACTTCCATGCCGTGCGGACCCTTTTTCCGCACATCTCGATCTCGGCCGACAAGAACGGGGGCATGGTGTCTCAGCTATTTCCGGTGGCGTCCGACCGATGTATCACGATACAGAACCACGTCAACCCACGGGATCCGGCCACTTATACGGCTGAAGAAGCCGATGCGATGCAAAAACGCATAGTGCTTTACGCGCAAATAGTGCGCGACGAGGACTACAGCGCCAGTTTCAGTATCCAGGAGGGTCTGAATTCCGGTGCAAATCAAGAAATGTTGTTCGGCCGCAATGAAGGCGGTGCGCAGAACTTCCACCGTTCGGTGGCGCACTACGTGCAGGCCTACCGCCAGATCCAGCCCAAACGCGTCATCGCCATCCAGGGAGCACAAGCATGACCATCCCCAGCCGCGTAGCCGCATCGGCCGAACGCACGCTTGAGAGCCGTCTGGCCGAGGTCGAGGACCGCACCGCCATCCGTGAACTGACCGCGCGCTACAACTTTGCCATCGACGACCGGGACCTGAAAACCGTGGGCGAGCTATTTACGGATGATGGCTCGTTCGGATCGAAGGACGGTGCCATGCGCGCCACCGGCCGCGAAGCCATCCTGAAACAGTTCGAAAGCCGTTTCAGCGTGCTGGGCGCCACCAACCACTTCGCGCACGACCATGCGATCTGGTTCGAAAGCGGCACCCGTGCGCGTGGCCTGTTGTCGATACATGCCGAAGTGTGGCGCAAGGAGCAGCCCATGGTGACGGCGCTGCGTTACGACGACGTCTATGAAAAGTCCGGTGGCTTGTGGCGTTTTGCCGAACGCTTGCTGTCTTTCTTCTACTACCTCAACGTAAAAGACTACCCTGCGGCGATGGGCACGCTGGAGCGTAACCATGGGTCCGACAAACCGGTTGCGGCGGACTATCCGGAACGGCTGTCCACTTACGTCGAGCTGCGGCCCGGCAAGTCGAAACCGTGAACCTGAAGGAGCCACACCACCAGTATCCACAGAGCATGTTTCAAACCGGCGCTCGGGGGACTATTCGCTTGGCGCGGAGGCTGGATTTTAGTAGTATCGGATGGGATGCCTGCCGGCATCATCAAAATCAAACAGGAGACAGTTATGAGAGTCAAACCACAAGTCCTGGCGCTGCTGTTAGCCAGTGCCGTTGTGAGCCCTCTGCGCGCTGGCGCGGCGGAATTTACCATCGCTTCGGTCAAGGCACTTACCGGCCCGCTGGCTTTCGTCGGTGTGCCTGAAGCCAACGCCGTGAAGATGGCGGTTGATGAGCTGAACGCCGCCAACTATCTCGGCGCGGGCAACTCCATCAAGCTGATCTCGAACGACGACCAGAACGACCGCGCGCAACTGACCACGCTGCTCACGCGCGCGGCAAAAGTCGACAACGCGTTGATCGTGCTCGGCGGCGCCAACAGCGTTCTCATGATTGCAGTGGCGCCACTGCTAAATGACCTGCAGATCCCGATGTTCGCGACGGCCCAGACGGCCGCTCCACTGGCTGCCACCAAGTGGTACCTGAAGGTTACGGCGTCGTCCGAACTTCAGGTCGCTCCGCTGGCCCAATATGCCATCGACAAGGTCAAGCCCCAGCGCCTCGCGGCCATCTGGGGGCGTGACAACGATGGCCACATCAACAACATGAAGGCCTTCATGGGGCCGCTTGGTGCAAAGGGTTTCAAACCTATCGCCGAGGAAACGATCCTGATCTCGGACACCGACTTCGGTGCGGTATCCACCAAGATCGCCGCGTCCAAGCCCGATGCAATTTGGCTTGGGTCGAATGCGGCACAGGCGGCCAACCTGGTGATCCAGTTGAAGCAGGCCGGCGTATCCCCCAATACGGCCTTTTTCGGTACAGCGGGTCTGGGTGCCGACTACCTCAAGATCGGCGGCAAAGCAGTGGATAACACCTATTTCTCGACCGACTTCAACGACCAGTCCACGGCAGCGCTGAATGTCAAGTTCGTCGAGAACTACAAGAAGCTGTTCAACACGGCACCCGACAACTGGGCCGCCGTCGGTTACTCGGAAGCTCTGCTCGCAGCCCGCGCGATCAAGGACTCGATGCCCAATCCGACCCGTGAAAAAGTGCTTGAGGCAATCATGAAACTGCGTGACGCCGACGTGGTGCTGGGTAACGGCAAGTGGACCCAGAAGCCCGACCGGATCCCCGAGTACGGCCCGGCCGTCATGGTGATCCGCAATAACAAGCCGGTTCCGGCCAACTGATCCGCGTTGCCTATTGATGTTTTCACGATTCACGCCAGCCTGAACGGTGTCGTGAATCGCGCAACTCTCCATAGTCAAGGGCAACCGCGCGCCGGGATGGCCGGCAACTCGAACCTTTCCGACTCCGCGGCCCCGGCGCTGCGCGTAACGAATATGGACCACGCATGATTGCCCAGCAACTCGTCAATGGACTCGTCACCGGCTCGGTATATGCGCTGTTCGCGCTCGGATTTACGCTGATCTTCGGCACATTCAAGATTCTGAATCTTGCGCATGCCGGGGTATTCATGTCCGGTGCGTTCATCGGCTACTTCGCGGTACTGCATGGCCTGCCCCTCTGGTTGGCGCTGATACTCGCCATGGTCGGGGCGGGGCTGGTCTCCTATGTTGTCGAACTGGCCGCCTTCGCCACCATCCGCAACAGCGGCCAGATAGAGTTCGCCGCGTTGATCTCATCGATTGGCGCCAACCTCTGTCTGATGAGCGTTGCGCAGCGCCTGTCCAACACCAAGGTGCTACGTTTCCCGTTCGAGACCTTTCCGGTGGAGTTCTATGAGATCGGTCCGGTGCGTTTCTCCTTTCTGCAAATCACCATCCTGCTGGTGGTGATGGTGTTGCTGGCGGTGATGATGTTCTATCTTTACAAGACCAGCTTTGGGCGCCAGATTCGCGCGGTCAGCGGCAGTGAACGCGTCGCCTCCCTGCTCGGGGTCAACCCGGCGCTGGTGTATTTCCAGACCTTTTTCATTTCCGGGGCGCTGGCAGGAGTCGCCGGCATCATGATCGGGCTGTCGTTCAACTCCATCCATTTCTACATGGGCGAGCCCTACCTGCTTAAGGCCTTTGTGGTTGTGGTGCTGGGGGGCTTGGGGAGCGTGCACGGCGCGGTCGTCGCCGGAATGTTGCTCGGCATCTTCCAGAATCTTGCGGTCGCCTACCTTCCGAGCGCATTGACCGAGACGATCATTTACGGATTGCTGTTCGTCGTGCTGCTGGTCAAGCCAAGCGGCCTGTTTGGCAGCGAGGGCGTCCAGGTGGGAGTGTCGCGGCGATGATGAACCTGATCTATACCTACCAGCCGCTGTTCGATTACTTTCTGCTGGCAGTGGGCTTTGCCTACAGCCAGCAGATGGTGCTGCGCGCCGGCGTGTTCTCGATCGGTTCGGCCGGCTTTGCTTCCATCGGTGCGTACAGCGTCGGCATCCTGGTCAAGAATCACGGAGTGAACGCCATCGTCGCGCTGCTGCTTGCGACGATCATCGGCTGCATCGGCGGCTTCCTGCTGTCGATCCCGCTGGCGCGCCTGCGCGGCGTATTCCAGGCCATCGCCACGCTGGCCTTTGTTCAGATCGTGGTGTCGCTGTGCCTGTACTTCGACGGGCTGACGGGCGGTCCGCAAGGCTTCAACAATATTCCGAAGCTGGTGCAAACCTGGCACCTCGTGCTTGCGGTCCTGGTGACTATTTATTTCATGATCGTGATCAGCCGCTCGGCAATAGGCCGCGCTTTCGACGCGTTGCGTCAGGACGAAACCGTGGGCGCGACCCTTGGCATCTCGATCCGCAAGTACCACATGATCGCATTCGTATTAAGCGGCGCGCTGGCCGGCTTTTTTGGCGGGATGCAGAGCCTCTACACCTTCAGCATCGAGCCCGAGATGTTCGGCTTCGCCTTCCTGGTGGCCGCGCTTACCTACATCATTCTCGGTGGCCGGGGCACCGTGACCGGGCCCATCATCGGCGCGGCCATTATGTCGCTGCTGCCGGAGCTGGCGCGGCCGCTGGCCGACAACCGCCAGTTCTTCCAGGGCGCGCTGATGATGGTGATGATCGCCTTCATGCCACACGGCGTGTACGACGGCCTGGTGCTTTACCTGCGCAAGCGGCGAGCCGCCGCGCGCGACAAGATTTTCAAGGAGCGCACCAATGCCGTCACTGGTGCTTAGCAACGTCTCCAAGCGCTTTGGCGGACTGCTGGCGGTATCCGACGTCAACATGGAAGTTCCGCCCGGTCAGATCACCGGACTGATTGGCCCTAACGGCGCCGGCAAGACCACCGTGGTCAACATGATCACGGGTCTGCTGAAATTGACCACCGGCAGCGTCAAACTGGGTGAGCAGGACATCACTGAGGCACAGGCGCACGAGGTTGCGTTCGCCGGGGTGTCGCGCACCTTCCAGAATATCCGGCTGTTGCCCGAGGCGACGGTGCTGGAGAACGTGGTGATCGGTTTTCACGTGCATGTCAAGTCCTCCCTGTTCGCGCAGCTTGTCGGTCTGCCGTCGTCGCTGCGCGAGTCGCCACGATTGTTCGAACGCGGCAGGCAGCTGCTGGAACGCTTCGGCATGAGCCGCTATGCGGACCACCCGGCCGGCGGCCTTGCCTACGGCCACCAGCGCCGCGTGGAGATGATGCGCGCGGTAGCAACCGATCCGCAAATCCTGCTCCTTGACGAGCCGGTGGCGGGCATGAATGACGTCGAAGCCACCGAGCTCGGACAGGTGTTCAAGGAGCTGACTGCCAGCGGCATTGGTCTGCTGCTGATCGAACACAACATCCGCTTCGTGAACCAGCTTTGCCAGCAGGTGTACGTGCTGGATTCGGGCGCCATGATTGCCTCTGGCAGCCCACAGGAGGTGATGCACGATCCGGCCGTGGTCGCGGCCTATCTGGGTGGCAAGAAATGATGCTGGAGGTGCGCGACCTGGCCGCCGCTTACTCCGGCATCGAAGCGCTGCGCGGCGTCAGCCTGCACATTGAAGCCGGTGAAATGGTGGCACTGATCGGTGCCAACGGCGCCGGCAAGTCGACTTTGCTCAATTGTCTGTCGGGGACGGTACGGCCGCGCCGAGGCTCGATCCGCTTCGAAGGCCATGAAATCGCCGGAATGAAGCCGCACCGTGTTGCGCGACAAGGCCTGTTGCAAGTGCCCGAGGGGCGCCAGATACTGGTCGATCTGACGATTGAGGAGAACTTGCAATTGGGCGAACTGGCGCGCGGCGCGCGGCCTTCCAATTACGGCTTGCGCGATGTGTACCAGCTGTTTCCGATACTGGAAGAACGCCGTACGCAACGCGGTGGAACGCTTTCCGGCGGCCAGCAGCAGATGCTCGCCATCGGGCGCGCGCTAATGGGTGGACCCAGGCTGCTGCTGCTCGACGAGCCAAGTCTCGGCCTGTCGCCGCTTATCACCGACCAGGTGTTCGAGGCACTGCGCGGCCTGAACGACACCGGCCTCACCATCCTGCTGGTGGAACAGAACGCCCACCGCGCCCTACAGGCCACCCAACGCGCCTACCTTCTGGAACACGGCGAACTGGCCTTCCAGGGCAATAGCTCCGACCTGATCAACGACGCAAAGGTCATCGCGCATTATCTCGGGCACTTGCCCACCGACTGACTTCCAATATCTCCGAGAGGAAACGCAAATGACTACGCTAAATGGAACGAATGGGCCGCTGCCGCTGGTTGCCGAGTTTGCGGCGATGATCGAAGGCAACACCCAGATCCAGCGACACGATCTGTTTTCACGGCTTCGACGGGACCTGCCTATTTTTCGCAGCGAGCGGCTGGATGCCTGGGTCGTGTCGCGCTACGACGACGTCAAAACCATCCTGTCGGGCAGTCAATTTCAACCGCCGCAGCAGGGCGCGGGCGCATCGGCTTTCGGACGCTCATTCATGCAGATGAACGGGCGTGAGCACGGCAAGAAAATTGGCGTGGTCGCGCGCGAAATGCGCTCGCCACGGTCGCTGCGCGAGAGGCTCAACGACATCGTATTCGAGATCGCGCGCGATCAAGCCGCCGCGCTGCCAATGGGTGAACCGATCGAGTTGCGCGAGCGTTACGCGGTGTGGGTGCCATTGTTGTCGATCACCGTGCTGACGGACTTGCCCGAAGCGGCTCGCTTCCGCGACTGGTACAGAACCATCGTGGCGGGGAGCACCTCCAGCATTACCAATCCAGCAGCCCGGGAGACCGCGTTCACGGCGCGCGAAGAGGTGCGTGTTTTCCTGGAACCCATCATCGACGCGCGGCGCCTGAAGCCGGGGAACGACCTTCTTTCCGACCTGGTGACCGCGGAATACGAAGGAAAGCCGATTCCCCACGAGGAAATCGTGTCCAACATAATTTTCCTGCTGGCCGCGGGCGTGGAGACCACCGAAAGGGTGTTGACCAGCGTGCTTCGGCATGTCGCACTGGACCCCGTGGAATGGCAATGGTTGAAAGGCAATTACACCGACCCGGAATCGCTTGCAGCGTTTTGCGCCGAGGCGCTGCGCTTTTATCCACCCGTCAGCGCCAACATACGCACGGCATTGGAAGAGGTGGAGATGGCCGGTGTGACGATCCGGAGCGGGGAAAAAGTATGCGCGTTGAGTGTCTCGGGCAACTATGACGAGAACCATTTTCCCGCTGCGTCGCGGTTCGACCACAACCGTTTCATGGGTTCCAGCGAACGCCAATTCACCGGCGGAGGCGACATACTTTCATTCGGTGATGGAACCCACCACTGCGTAGGCTCACGACTGGCCAAGGTAGAGATGACCCACGCCTTGACGGAGTTTCTTGCACGGGTCGGGCGTATCGAGTCGGTCGGAACGCCGCCGGCAGGCGAAGGTTTTATCTTTCATTCGCCCGCGAAACTCCCGGTAATTCTGCATCCGGTCTGATGCCGCCTGAGGCAACAAAACATACCGGCACAACAAGGGGCATAAGCATGACCATTCCCCGCCGCGTCGCCAGCACCGAGCGCTCTCTCGAGAGCCGCCTGACCGAGGTTGAAGACCGTACGGCGATACGCGATCTGACCGCGCGCTACAACTTTGCCACCGATGACCGCGATTTGAAAACCGTGGTCGAGTTGTTCACCCACAACGCTTCGTTCGGATCAAAAGATGGCGCCATGCGGGCATCCGGCCGCGAAGCCATCATGAAAACATTGGAAAGCCGCTTCAACGTGCTGGGTGCCACCAACCACTTCGCGCACGACCATGCGATCTGGTTCGAAAGCGGCACCCGCGCGCGGGGTCTGTTGTCGATACACGCCGAAGTGTGGCGCAAGGAGCAGCCCATGCTGACGGCGCTGCGCTATGACGATGTATATGAAAAATCCGGCGGCTTGTGGTATTTTGCCGAGCGGCTGCTGTCTTACTTCTACTACCTCAACGTGAAGGACTACCCTGCGGCGATGGGCACGCTGGAACGCAACCACGCGTCCGGCATACCGGTCGCGGCGGACTATCCGGAACGGCTTTCCACCTACGTCGAGCTGCGGCCCGGCAAGGCGAGGGCATAAAACACAAAGTCCGCCGCACGGTTCTTCGGTAGCGCACGTGCGGCAACGGGGCACGAGCACACGACGCATCGCATGCCAGGTCATTCTTTGCAACAAACAAGGAGCGTACGTGGACACGCAATTGAAGCGAAAGATCGACACACTGGTGGTTGTGGGCGCGGGTTTGTCGGGTATCGCAACCGCTCTGGGCGCGGCGATGAATGGGCTCAAAGTGGTGGTGCTGGAGTCTTCCGACATGGTGGGTGGCGCTGCCGCTTTTTCCGGCGGCCAGGTATGGGTGGGCGACAACCACGTGGCCCGACGCGAAGGCCTGACCGACACCCCGGAACTTGCGGAGCAGTATGTGCGCCACATCGCACACGACCACCCGGAATATCTCGACGACGCCGCGATGCATCGCTGGCTCAAGGTTTCGCCGGTGGCCGTCAAGTACTGGGAAGACGTGGGTGCGATCCGCTGGACCCTCATCCCTGGCCTTGCCGACTACCACAACGAGGCACCTGGCGCGCAGCCCGCGGGACGCTACCTGACCAACGAATTGATCGATGGCACGGCTTTGGGTTCCTGGCGAGAAAAAATGCGCGTGAGCCCGTATTTCCCCGTGGGCACCACCTATGCCGAGATGTTCCTGAAGGGGCGGCGCATGACCAATGTGGACGGTAAAGAGTCCACCGGCGAAAGTGCCGCGGTGCAGGGTTTTGGCATGCCGGAGAACCCCGACAACAAGACCCGGCCGACGGCTGGCAAAGGTGATCCGCTGACCTTTGGACCAGGCGTGTTCGGCAGCTTTCTGGCCAAGGCACTGCAGTACGACAACATCGAGATCCTGCTCCAGCACCCGGTAACGGAATTGTTGCGCGGCGCGGACAGCAAAGTCCACGGCGTGCGTGCGCAAGGCCCCCAGGGCGTGGTGGAGTTTTTGGGCACGGTGGTGCTGGCCACCAGCACCTACGATTGGGACCCGGAGCTGGTGCAGGAGCTCGTGGGTCTGGGGCCGGAGGACTTTGGAAGCGTCGCGCCCCGCAGTATCAAGGGCGATGGCATACGGCTGGTGCGCGCGATAGGCGGGGCGGTTGTCAAGCTGCCCGCCACCTGCATTCCCATGTTGCCCGGCTGGAAGACCGATGCCGGAGTCGGTTATGCCTACGGTCCCGACTACGCCATGCCGCACGCGATCATCGTGGACAGGACCGGCAAGCGTTATTGCGATGACTCGTACTGGGTCGACATCGTCGCCAGGACCATGAACCCGGAGGACAAGCACCTGCCGTTCTATCTCGTCTTTGATGAGCAGCACCACCGCAAGTACGGTCTGGGCGCAACGCCGCCCGGTGGGCAATATCCCGAAGGCATGGTGGAGTCGGCAGCGACGCTTGAAGAACTTGGCACCAAACTGGGCATTGACGGTGCGCAACTGCAGAAGACTGCGGCGCGTTTCAGCGAGAGCGCGCTCCAAGGTCACGACCCGGATTTCGGGCGTGGCACGGTGGACTACATCCGGCGCTTCGCGGGCGACCCGAGCCACAAGCCAAACCCGGTGCTGGGCGCCATCGACACGGCACCATTCTTCGGTTTCCGGCTACGGTTTGTCGGTACCGGTATCGGCTCCAGCGGCATACACATCGACGGAGACGGCCACGTGCTCGACACCCAGGGCCAGGCGATTCCCGGCTTGTACGCGGTGGGCTCCTGCGCCGCATACACCACCATGGGAACGGGCTACAACAGCGGATTTGCGCTGGGCCGCGGCCTGACCCAGGCCTACCAGGTCAGCCGGGAACTCGCCGGTCTTGCAGTCATGTCTTGATTGTGGCGATGCCTTGAAAAGGAGGCTGTGGAGGTTTTATCTTGCGAGGTGCGAGGTGCGTCGGGAAGGCATGTGGACGCCCGGCATGGCCGAGCCCCCTCAACCCAGCGTCCGCGCTCGTATCCCGGCCCTTCGCAGCAGTCCATGGAACAACAGTTCTCCGCGCGCGATGCCCACCGGGCGCATGTGTGCGGCTTGGGCGTGGATGCTGTCGAGCACGGCATCGGGAATGGGCTGGTTCGGGCCGGCCATACCGTCGCTGGCCAGCTGGATGTCGCAGGCGCGCTGGTACAACCACAGGGTTTCGAACGCCTCGGCAATCGCCGGCCCGGCCACCAGCACGCCGTGGTTGCGCAGCAGCAGCACCGGGTGGGGGCCTAACCCGCATATTTCACGCATATGCCACTGTATGGCCGGATTGGTGTGAATTTGATGATTGGCGGCCTCAAACCTTGTGTTCAGAGGCCATTGCATGACGTGGGAGATGCAAACGACGCGCTGGGGTCGCAGCTACCCCTACCC
>JANYBQ010000577.1 GCA_025360705.1 Betaproteobacteria bacterium
GGGTAGGGGTAGCTGCGACCCCAGCGCGTCGTTTGCATCTCCCACGTCATGCAATGGCCTCTGAACACAAGGTTTGAGGCCGCCAATCATCAAATTCACACCAATCCGGCCATACAGTGGCATATGCGTGAAATATGCGGGCTAGCCATCGCTTCTGAAAACACCGAGAAGCAGCAGGCTTTCGTGGACTTTGTTCTCGCGCAGTATGTGAAACAGGGTGTTGATGAACTTGACCAGGAAAAGCTGTCACCGCTGCTGAAGCTGAAATACAACATTACCCTGGCCGACGCGTTTGCTGAATTGGGACGACCCGATCAGGTGCGCGGCTTATTTGTGGGACTCCAGCGGTTCTTGTATGCCGACAGGGCGCACGGGTAAATTTGCCGCAACGGGCCTACTTGGTCGACTGCTGGTGTACCTTTAGCCGAATGGCATCCACCACCCAGCCTTTGGTGCGCAGATGCGCTTGCAAGGCGGGCAAAAGCTGGCGTATTTTGGCGGCGGCGGCGGCGTTGTCCAGCAGCAAACACCAGGTCACCCCCTCTATCGGTCCGGCTTTAACCGATGAGCGCAGTGCCGCCGGGATCAGTGACTGAATGGAGGCCAGACGCGCCACCGAGTCCTGCGTCAGTTCTGTCAGGCGCATCAGCACGGGCGAATCGCGGGATGCCTGCTGGAGTGTTACTGAATGATTGCGTAGTGTCATGAAACCGGTCTGGATAACTGGCCCGTATTTGATCACGGCACAGTGCCCGCAGCTTGCGCCAAGTGAAAACCGGGTGGCTATACGGCTGTGTATTTAGCGGGTTCCAGGGGATACCGGCGATGCGCCGCGCACAGGTAAAATCGCCGCACCGGTTTTTCCAGCGCCTCTGACGCAGCAAGTTGTTTTTCGCGCTGGCAACCCCACTTCCACTCTGTTCAAACAAAGGGATTGCGCTGTTCAGCCGACTCAAAAACGGGTTGGGCGGAGCGGTCTTGCATTCATGGCCACCAATTTCCTGACCAAAATTTTCGGCAGTCGCAATGATCGCCTGCTAAAGCAATATCGAAGCACCGTGCTGCGCATCAATTCGATGGAACAGGACCTTGAACGACTGACCGATGATGCACTGCGCGCGAAGACTCAGGAGTTCAAGGACCGGGTCGCCGGCGGCGAATCGCTCGATGACCTGCTTCCCGAAGTGTTCGCGGTGGTGCGCGAAGGCTCCAAGCGGGTCATGAAGATGCGCCATTTCGACGTTCAGCTAATGGGCGGTATGTCATTGCACTATGGCAAGATCTCCGAGATGGGCACGGGCGAAGGGAAAACCTTGACTGCCACGCTGCCGGTCTATCTCAATGCGCTGAACGGCAATGGCGTTCACGTCGTGACGGTGAACGACTATCTTGCCAGCCGTGACGCGCAGTGGATGGCCAAGCTGTACAACTTCCTGGGGCTCACGGTTGGCATCAATTTGCCTCAGTTGCCGCGCGAAGAAAAGCAGGCTGCCTATCGGGCTGACATTACCTACGGCACCAATAATGAATATGGTTTCGACTACCTGCGCGACAACATGGTCTACGAAGTGGCCGACCGAGTCCAGCGCGGCCTCAACTATGCGATCGTGGACGAGGTGGACTCGATCCTGATCGACGAGGCGCGCACGCCGCTCATCATCAGCGGACAGGCCGAGGACCATACCAGCCTGTATGTTGCCATCAACAAAATCGTTCCGGGCCTCACACGCCAGGAGGGGGAGGCTGACCCGCGTACCGGCGAAGGTGTCACCAAACCCGGTGACTTTACGCTGGACGAGAAGAGCCACCAGGTCGTGCTGACCGAGCAAGGCCACGAGAACGCGGAGCGCATCCTGTACGAAATGGGTTTGATACCCGAGGGCGCCACTCTGTATGACCCGGCGAACATCACGCTGATGCATCACCTTTATGCTGCCCTGCGCGCCAACCACCTCTATCACCGGGACCAGCACTACGTGGTGCAAGCCGGCGAGATCGTGATCGTGGACGAGTTCACCGGGCGCCTGATGACTGGCCGGCGCTGGAGCGATGGTTTGCACCAGGCAGTGGAAGCCAAGGAAGGCGTGGCCATTCAGCCCGAAAACCAGACATTGGCATCGATTACGTTTCAGAATTACTTTCGCCTGTACGGCAAGCTGGCCGGGATGACCGGCACAGCCGATACCGAGGCTTATGAGTTTCAGGAAATCTACGGCCTGGAGACCGTTGTCATCCCGCATAACAAGCCAAGCCGGCGTGACGATCAGCTCGACCGCGTCTACAAAACCACGCGGGAAAAATACGAAGCCGCCATCAAGGACATCCGCGAATGCCACGAACGCGGGCAACCGGTGCTGGTGGGTACCACCTCGATAGAAAACTCTGAAATCATCGACACTTTGCTGGAGAAGGAAAAGCTGCCTCACCAGGTGTTGAATGCCAAGCAGCACGCCCGCGAGGCGGATATCGTGGCACAGGCTGGGCGCCCAAAGATGATCACGATAGCGACCAATATGGCCGGTCGCGGCACCGACATCGTGTTGGGTGGCAATGTTGAAAAGCCGGTGCAGGCGATCGAAGCCGACACCGAACTCGACGACCAGACCAAGGCGCGCAAGATCGCCGAGTTACGCGAGCAGTGGGTCAAAGACCATGAGAGCGTGACCGCTGTGGGAGGTTTGCGCATCATCGCGACCGAGCGCCACGAATCACGGCGCATCGACAACCAGCTGCGTGGCCGTTCCGGTCGCCAGGGCGATCCTGGCTCTTCGCGTTTTTATCTGAGCCTGGACGACGCGTTGATGCGGATCTTCGCCGGCGATCGCGTCAAGGCCATCATGGACCGGCTCAAGATGCCGGACGGCGAGGCAATCGAGGCCGGCATCGTTACCCGCAGCATCGAGAGCGCACAGCGCAAGGTGGAAGCGCGTAATTTCGACATGCGCAAGCAGTTGCTGGAATACGACGATGTGTCCAATGACCAGCGCAAGGTGATTTACCAGCAGCGCAACGGCATATTGGACGCAAGCGACCTGTCGGCCCAGATAGCTTCATTGCGCGAAGGCAGTGTGGTGGATTTGGTGCGCCAGCACGTCCCGGCTGAATCGGTAGAGGAGCAATGGGACATCGCGGCGCTGGAGAAGACCTTGTCGGAAGAGTGGCAGGTGGAACTCGCGTTGAAAGAGATGGTGCAGTCGGCAAGCGCCATCACGGACGACGACATTCTGGAGAAGGTACAAGTAGCGGCCAATGCGGCTTTCGACGCCAAAGTAGAACAAATAGGTGGCGAGAACTTCACGCAGTTCGAGCGCATGGTTTTGCTGCAGAGCATCGATAGCCATTGGCGTGAACACCTGAGCGCGCTGGACTACCTGCGCCAGGGAATTCACCTGCGCGGTTATGCGCAAAAGCAGCCCAAGCAGGAATACAAACGCGAGGCGTTCGAGTTGTTCGGCCAATTGCTGGACTCGGTAAAAAACGAAGTGACCAAGATATTGATGACAGTGCGGATCCAGTCCACCGAGCAACTGGGGCAGGCGGCCGAGGAGATGGAAAACCGCGCCGAGGCCATCGGCAACGTGACGTACACAGCGCCCACCGAAACCGGCGAAGTGCAGACCACGTTGGACGCAGAAGTTGGCGCGCGTAGAGCGATTGCGGCTGCGGCGGCCACATCCTTGCCGTTCGGCCAGGTGCCGCGCGTCGGTCGCAACGAGCCCTGTCCCTGCGGCAGCGGTAAAAAATACAAGCATTGCCACGGCAAGCTGGTTTGAAAGTACAAGATGCCCGTCAATTTGCCGGTTCCGGTAGCCGCTGACCTGTATCCCATTAATGGAGTTCGCCTAGGTATTGCAGAGGCTGGCATCCGCAAAGCCGGCCGTAAGGACTTGACCGTGGTGCTGGTAGATACAGGTGCCTCGGTATCCGCGGTGTTTACCCAGAACCGCTTTTGCGCGGCGCCGGTACAGGTTTGCCGCGAGCACCTGGCAAGCGGCGTCGGCGTGCGTGCGCTGCTTATCAACACCGGCAATGCGAATGCGGGCACCGGTGCCGACGGAGTCAAGCGTGCATTAGCTACGTGCGGTTCAATAGCTGAAAAATTGGGATTGACTGCCCAGGAAGTGCTGCCGTTCTCGACCGGGGTCATCATGGAGCTACTGCCGGTGGATCGTATTGAGGCCGGAATGGCGGATGCGATTGCGGATGCACGGGAAGACAACTGGCTGCGTGCCGCGCAGGGCATCATGACCACCGATACAGTGCCCAAAGCCTTCAGCACCAGGGTTACGGTGGGTGGGGCCGCCGTCAGTGTGACCGGCATCAGCAAAGGGGCCGGCATGATCCGCCCCAATATGGCGACCATGCTGGGCTTCATGGCGACCGATGCCTGTGTGGCGCAGACCGTAATGCAACAACTTAGCCGCGAACTGGCGGAGGCATCGTTCAACCGCATCACGGTAGATGGCGACACATCGACCAATGATTCGTTTGTGGTGATAGCCACCAACAAGGCCGCGCACAATGCGATCGATTCTCTCGACAGCGCGGACGGGCAGGCGTTGAAGACCGCCATGCTCGGAGTTGCACGGAGCCTGGCACAAGCCATCGTGCGGGACGGTGAAGGCGCGACGAAATTCATCACTGTGATCGTACAGGGCGGTCGAGACACTGCTGAATGCCGTCAAGTGGCCTATTCCATTGCCCATTCGCCATTGGTAAAAACAGCTTTTTTTGCCAGTGATCCCAATCTTGGCCGAATTCTCGCGGCGGTTGGTTATGCGGGCATCGACGACCTGGATCAAGGTCGCATAGACCTGTTTCTGGACGCCGTCCATGTGGCAACCGGCGGTGGACGCCACCCGTCTTACAAAGAGGCGGATGGCCAGCGCGTAATGAAGCAATGCGAGATCACCGTGCGGGTGCTACTAGGCCGCGGCGATGCCAGCGACACGGTGTGGACCTGCGACCTGAGTCACGACTACATCTCGATCAACGCCGACTACCGCTCCTAGCGGCTGGTCCGCGATCACTCCCCGCGGAGTTTCCTGCATGAATGAAAAATTCGAACACCTGCTGCTGCGTGCCCAGCAGCTGATCGACCGTATAGAGGCCGTATTGCCGCAGCCGTTGGCCGCTCCTGATTGGACGACGGCCATCGCTTTTCGTTATCGCAAACGCAGCACCGGGTATGGAACATTGGAGCCAGTGCGTCATGTAGGCGTGGTGCGTTTGAGCGACCTGAAGGAGATCGAGCCTCAAAAGGACAAGATACAGCGCAATACCTTGCAATTCGTGGAAGGCAAGGGCGCCAACAACGTGTTGCTGACCGGTGCGCGCGGCACCGGAAAATCCTCACTGATCAAGGCCTGCCTACAGGAATATGCTGCACGCGGATTGCGGCTGATAGAAGTGGACAAAGCCGACTTGATCGACTTGCCGGACATCGTCGACGTGGTCTCCGAGCGCCCGGAGAAGTTTATTGTGTTCTGTGACGACCTGAGCTTCGAGGAAGGGGAACCCGGCTACAAGGCGCTGAAGTCCATCCTGGATGGATCGGTGGCCGAGACTACGCCCAATGTATTGGTCTACGCCACGAGTAACCGGCGCCATCTACTGCCGGAATACATGAAAGAAAACCTCAGTTACACCCATACCGAGGATGGAGAGGTGCACCCAGGCGAGGTGATTGAGGAAAAAATTTCGTTGTCGGAGCGATTTGGTCTTTGGGTCAGTTTTTATCCGTTTACACAAGATGAATATCTGATCATCGTGGCGCAATGGTTGTCGTCGTTCGGTCTTTCGTCCGGCGATATCGCGGCTGCTCGCCCAGAAGCACTGGTTTGGGCTCTGGAGCGCGGTTCGCGCAGCGGCCGCGTGGCCTACCAGTTTGCGCGCGACTGCAGCGGTAGCCGGTCGTCTGGTCAAACATCGGTGTAGCAACGCCGTGACGCAGACTTTGTTCGCGCATCCGGAGCGGCCGCGCGAAGGCGGGCCCGACCGGCCGGTCGTGGACGTCGCGGTCGGCATTTTGATCCGAGCCGACGGCATCTTTTTGTTGACGAGCAGGCCGCCGGGCAAGGCATACGAAGGGTATTGGGAGTTTCCTGGCGGCAAACTTGAAGTTGGGGAAAGCGTGCAGGATGCGTTGCGCCGCGAGTTGCGGGAGGAACTCGGAATACACATTGAAACCGCGCAACTATGGCGCGTAGAGCTGGTTGATTATCCGCACGCGCTGGTACGTTTGAATTTTTGCAAGGTATCGGCCTGGCGCGGTGAATTGCAGATGCGTGAAGGGCAGGCTTGTAGCTGGCAACAGCTCCCCGTAACGGTGTCGCCGGTACTACCCGGGACCATCCCGGTTCTGAAGATGTTTGCGGTCGAGCGGGGATTTTCTGGCGCAACGCACTGAGCAGTTGGCTGGCGCAGCGCTGGCGCGGTTCTGCCCGGCTTATTGAAGGCGCGTGTCGCCCGGCATCGGTTCGTCTGGCTCCGGGTCGGCGGGCATGCTGAAACCTTCGCTCGCCCATGCACCAAAATCCGTGTTTTTGCAGCGCGCACTGCAAAACGGCCGGAACGGGTTGGACTCTGCGTACACGCTGTCGCCCCTGCACGTTGGGCAGGGCACCAAGCGGGCCTGGTGCGGCTGGTTTCGATCGGGCACGAAGCGGAATCCTTGGAGCAGTTAAGCAATGGGGATAAGGCTTAAGTCACGAACACAAGGTCAGTTCAAATGCGCAATCCTCGTTGGTGGGATGCAGACGATCATCCGCCGCTTGGCGCATAAAGCGGATCGAAACCATCAAACGATTACCACTGATTTCCGGAATAAGCCCCATCCGTTGATCAAGCGATAACCGCAGCAGTTGGAAAGTCCTGCCTTGCGGAAGGTTCTGTTGAAGTTGCCCGCCCGCGGCGATAACCTTTTGCGGCGACCCTGCTTCGCGCAAAAGTTTGAGCAGCAGCGTCACCGAATCGGCCAACGGAGCCAGCGTCGAAGCCCAGCGATGCAGATCGGCGCGGCGGGTTTCGCAGGGCTGGTGTTGCCAGGCGAAGTAGGCTGGCAAGTCGAACTCACAGGTCCCGCCCGGAATCCCTACCCGGCTGCGGATGCTCATCAGCCAGTCGTTCTCGGTTAACGCGTTGCCGGCTTTTCCCGGTACGCTGGTGAGGCCGGAAAAGCAGTGGTCCAGTTGACCCACGATGCCGTCCAGAGCACGTTCGGATATCACCGGGTTGCCACGATATCCGTTTAGAACCTGACGTTGCTTTTCGAGGTCTTTTAGCAGGTCGGACTTCAGGTCGGCGCGTGCGCCCACGTCCATCACCTCAAAGATCGTCGACAACGCATAGTGGTGGTCCAGCGCATGGTCGCGTGCAACAAGCTCCGTCAGACGACGAAACAGATGCTCGAGCCGTAAGTAGGTCCTGATGCGCTCGTTAAAAGGGTATTCGTAAAGGATCACGCTGATGCTAGTTTTCCGGTCGGCCAATCATAGCCCCAAGATATCGGCGATCTGTTCTACCTCAAGCGCAAGAGACGCTTTTGAGGATCCCGCATTAAAGATCACCAGGTCCGCCGCACGCAGTCGCTGCTCCCGCGTAACCTGCGATGCGATGATCTTCTCGACCATGTCGCGCGCCAGTCCGCTGCGCGCGAACACACGCGCTATTTGCACCTCGGCGACGCAGTCCACCACCAGCACCCGATCGACTCTTTGCCGCCAGCGGCTGGATTCAACCAACAACGGTATGTCAAACACAATACAGCGCGCGCCCGACTTGACGGCCGCCGTTTCGTCTCGTTCCAGTTCGCTGCTTACCAGCGGGTGGATGATGGCTTCAAGCCGTTTGCGCGCGTTGCTGTCCGCATAACTTGCTTGACGCATCTTGTCGCGATCGAGGGCTCCATCCGTTGTTACGAAAGAGGGCCCAAAGGAGTCGGCAATGGATTCGATCGCCAACCCGCCCGGCGCGGTCACGCTTCGGGAAATGGCATCGGCGTCGATCACCGCCGCGCCGCGTATGCGGAGCAACTCCGCCACCGTACTTTTCCCGCTGCCAATGCCGCCAGTCAGCCCCAGTCGCGTCATTGACTCATCGAGCGAGGTGTGAAAACGGAAATGCAAACGGGACGATGGTTTCAAGCCGCCCTGGTCCCGCCGCCATGCTGACCAGGCCGGCTCCGGCCAGGAATGGTCCGAAGGGAATCGGGATATCCCGATTGGCCAGTTTTCCGACCAACAGAAGGGTTCCGCCAATGACCGAACCAACGATCGACGATAGAAGAATCAACGCGATGAGATATTCAGCGCCAAACCACGCGCCAAGCGCCGCCAGAAGTTTGAAATCGCCATGCCCCATGCCCTGTTTGCCGGTCAAACCGTGGTGAATTTGGTAGACCGTCCACAAACTTAAATACCCGAAAACGGCACCCCAGACAGCGGACTTCAATGGCACGTCCGTCCACCCAATGGCGGCAGCTATCAAACCCAGCCAAAGAATCAAGTAGTTCAAATCATCGGGCAGCAACTGCGTGTCGAAATCGATGAAGAATTGTGCGATCAACAGGCAGGCCAATGCAGCCCATGCCAATCCAGCCGGCGTAAGGCCGTACAGGGTGGCGATCCATACGAAAAACCCTGCTGTCACGAGTTCGATGATTGGATAACGAGGGCTGATCGGAACGCCGCATTGCCCGCATTTCCCGCGCAGGAAAAGATAACTAACGACGGGAATGTTTTCGTACCACCGGATGGTGTGCCTGCAACTTTGGCACATCGAGCGTGGGCGTATCAAGTTGAAGGCTTCGGACGGATTTGAACTGGGCGGCTACCGCGCGGATCCCGCCGGCGCCCCGAAGGGCGCCATCGTCGTGATCCAGGAAATTTTCGGCGTCAATCATCACATCCGTTCGGTGTGCGATCGTCTGGCTGCGGCCGGC
>JANYBQ010000583.1 GCA_025360705.1 Betaproteobacteria bacterium
TCAGGCTTTCCGCAACACAGTTTCCAGACTTTCAATTTTCAGTTTCCTTCAGGAGAAAACAATGGCGATCAAATACACCGAAGACCACGAATGGCTTGAAGTTGCGGGCGACAGCGCCACCGTCGGCATCACCCAGCATGCGCAGGACGCTTTAGGCGACGTGGTGTTCGTGGACCTGCCGGAGGTTGGAAAGACCTTTGCAGCCAAGGATATTGCGGGCGTGGTGGAGTCGGTCAAGGCCGCCGCCGATGTTTACATGCCGGTCAGCGGTGAGGTTACCGAAGTCAATGAGGCCCTGCGCGCCGACCCGTCTCTGGCCAATTCCGACCCGCTTGGCGCCGGCTGGTTCTTCAAGGTCAAGCTGTCCGACCTGACGCAACTGGACGCGCTGATGGACGAGACGCGTTACGCCGCTTTTTCCGTCAGCGCCTGAAGTCGCGCACCCAAGCGCGCACCCCTTTGTCGGTAGCCATGGGGCTCTGACCGATCCATTCGCGATCCCATCACTTGAAGAGATTCCTATGTCGATGCAATCCACCCTGCCCCTGAATGAACTGGAAAACGACAGTGAATTCGTTGCGCGCCACATCGGGATCAACGCGGTCGATGAAATACACATGCTGGCGGCCGTGGGCGCTGCATCGAGGCGCGAACTGATAGAGGGCATAGTTCCGCGCTCGATTGCGCGCCGCAGCAAGATGGATATTCCCGCCGCCATTACCGAGACCGCGGCGCTGGCAGAGATGAAGGCCATGGCCGCGAAGAACAAGGTGCTTAAGAGTTTTATCGGCCAGGGTTATTACGGCACCCACACACCCGGCGTGATCCTGCGCAACGTGCTGGAAAACCCGGCCTGGTACACCGCCTATACGCCCTACCAGGCCGAGATTTCGCAGGGCCGACTGGAGGCGCTGATCAACTTCCAGACCATGGTCTGTGACCTGACCGCGATGCCGATCGCCAACGCGTCGATGCTGGACGAAGCCACCGCCGCGGCCGAGGCCATGACGCTGGCCAAACGCAGCGTCAAGAGCAAAAGCAATGTCTTCGTCGTAGCCGGCGACTGCCATCCGCAAACCATCGAGGTCATCCAGACCCGCGCCGCGCCGCTGGGCCTGCAAGTGGTGGTCGCCAATTCGGCCCCCGAATGGGACGCCGCGATAGCCGGCGACTTCTTTGCCGCCCTGATCCAGTACCCGGCCAGCAGCGGCTGGGTCATGGATTGGAGCCCGGAAGCCGAAAAAATCCACGCCAAAAGCGCAGCATGCATAGTTGCCGCCGACCTGCTGGCCATGACGCTGCTGAAGCCTCCCGGCGAATGGGGCGCCGACATCGTCGTCGGCACCACGCAGCGTTTCGGTATGCCCATGTGCAACGGCGGCCCGCACGCCGCCTACCTCGCCTGCCGCGACGAACTCAAACGCTCGATGCCCGGCCGCCTGGCGGGTGTGAGCGTGGATGCGCACGGCAACCCGGCCTACCGCCTGGCACTGCAAACGCGCGAGCAACACATCCGCCGCGAAAAAGCCACGTCCAACATTTGCACCGCGCAGGTGTTGCCTGCCGTCGTGGCCAGCATGTACGCCGTCTACCACGGTCCCGAGGGCCTCAAGCGCATAGCGCAACGCGTAGCGGCCTACACGGCCATCCTGTCCAGGGGCCTGGCGCAGCTCGGCTACACGCGTACGCACCACGAGTCTGCCTTCGACACCCTGAACCTCAAGACCGACGCCAAGACGCAACCGTTGGTGGCGAAAGCGCTCGCCGCCGGCATGAACCTGCGTGCCGCTTGGACCGACTACCTGATCATCGCGCTGGATGAGACCACCACGCGCGACGACATCACGCAGCTCTGGCGCGTGTTCGCCAAGGACGGCCAGCCCCTGCCCGCCTTCGGCGATTTCACCGCCGACATCGAGCCCCTGATCCCCGCCGCGCTGCGCCGCACCAGCGCCTTCCTCACGCACCCGGTCTTCAACACGCACCACTCCGAGACCGCCATGCTGCGCTACATCCGCCGCCTGAGTGACAAGGACCTGGCGCTGGACCGCAGCATGATCCCGCTGGGCAGTTGCACCATGAAGCTCAACGCCACCAGCGAGATGATCCCCATCACCTGGCCGGAGTTCGCGAACATCCACCCGTTCGCACCGGCCGACAAGCGCCAGGGCTACACCGAGCTGGACCAGCAACTGCGCGACTGGTTGTGCCAGGCCACGGGCTACGCAGGCATCAGCCTGCAGCCCAATGCGGGCTCACAGGGGGAATACGCAGGCTTGCTGGTCATCAAGGCGTTTCATGAAGCGCAGGGTAACGGCCATCGCAACATTTGCCTGATACCCGCCTCAGCCCACGGCACCAACCCCGCCAGCGCCCAAATGGTGGGCATGACGGTTGTTGTGACAGGTTGCGACGCCAAG
>JANYBQ010000375.1 GCA_025360705.1 Betaproteobacteria bacterium
CACCATTGCGGCCTGTTGCTTATCTGAATCAGCCCGTGGTTATGGCAAAACCGGATCATGGTGGCGACCGGAAATTGCAGCATCCGTGCCGTTGGACAACTCCAGATGCAGCCCATCATGGGCAGAAAGTACCAATCGCAAAACGCTTCGCTGAAGCGATGTTCCGACAGGAATTCGCTTAAAGGTTGCTGGAGCGCGGCCTCTGTTCCGCTGTCCGCGATTCGGGTTGTCAACGCATTGAAACGCGTCAGGTCGCGCAACATGCCCAGGAATGCCGGATTGAACAGGTTGCGGCGTTGCGCGAAAACAGTGTTCAGGCTTGAGCCGCTCCACTCAAGTTTGCC
Organism: Betaproteobacteria bacterium; assembly: GCA_025360705.1. Taxonomy (GTDB): domain Bacteria; phylum Pseudomonadota; class Gammaproteobacteria; order Burkholderiales; family Burkholderiaceae_C; genus CAISIP01. The sequence continues at coordinate 345 of JANYBQ010000375.1, forward strand.
ACCGCTGCTCCGGTCGACTTGCACCGAGAACGACATGTCCGACTGTGCGGTCTCGACGCCAAGCTCGGCAAATAGCGCAATTAGCCGGGGATACGTTCTCTCGTTAAACACCAGGAATCCGGTGTCTACGCCATAACTGATATCGCGGCCCCCCGTTGACAGCGTGATGTCCACTGTATGAGAGTGGCCGCCAAAGTAATCGGCTGCTTCGAACAAAGTCACATCTGCGTGACCACACAGCTCATGCGCCACCGCGAGACCCGAAATGCCAGAGCCGACGATGGCCACTTTCATGGGTTCGTCAATCCGCGGATCGGTCGAAACAAAGTTGCTGCGAAGTGCCCCGAAGCCAACAAGGGGGAGGAGAAGAAGCGCCTCGGGATTTCGCCCGGTCGAACTTGCGCCGGGTGACTTCGCAGCAGGAAAAAGTCCGCAGCTGGCGGCTGCACGCACTCTGCATAGAGAGCGGGAAACGCCCCGGAGTTCCCGGCACACGTGCAGGCGCTCGGCGATCGAGCATCGGGACGGTAAACAGGACTGTGAAAACGCATAAGGCTTATTATATACTTTATGGTAATATTTATACCGTTTAGTTAATTCATCCAAAAGCCCTCGCTTTTCGTAATAACGGGCACATAGTGGTCCACTAGAATTGCTAACTACGTCGAATTGGTCCATCGCCGAACAATCTCGCCATGCTGTACCCTGAACTGTTCAAACAACTTGAGGCCGTCCGTTGGGATATGGGCAAGGACATTCCCTGGCAGGCTTTCGATGCCACCAAGTTGTCGGATGAACAGGCGCAGACGATAAAATCGAATGCCATTACGGAATGGGCGGCGTTGCCGGCGACCGAAATGTTTTTGCGCGACAACCGCCATGACAGCGATTTTTCGGCATTCATTTCCATCTGGTTTTTTGAAGAGCAGAAACATTCGCTGGTACTGATGGAGTATCTGCGCCGCTTTCGCCCGGATCTTCAACCGACCGAAGCCGAATTACATGCCGTTCGTTTTGAGTTCGATCCGGCCCCTGCGCTGGAAACCTTGATGCTGCATTTTTGCGGCGAGATACGGCTCAACCACTGGTATCGGTGCGCGAGCCAGTGGCATACCGAGCCGGTCATCAAGCACATTTACACCCGCCTGAGTCAGGACGAGGCGCGCCATGGCGGGGCATATTTGAAATACATGAAGCTGGCGATTGTCAAATTCGGGCTGGAGGCGAAAAGCGCTTTTGCCAAAGTGGGCGTATTGATGGCCAGCGCACGACGCACGGCGCAGGCGATGCATCCGACCAATCTGCACGTCAACAAGGCGCTTTTCCCGCGCGATACGGTTCAGAGCCGGATGCCGAATCCTGAGTGGCTGGCGCATTGGCTGGACCAGCAAATCAAGTTTGACGCGGCATGGGAAACCCGGGTGGTGGAGCGCATCCTGCACAACATGAGCCTGCTGCTGGAGCGCAGCTTCGGCACGGTGCAGGAACTCAACAAATACCGCAAGGAACTGGCGGGCGAACTGGCCCGGTCGCTGGCTGAAACCGTCCTACCAAAGCCGGCTTGAAGCCGCGCTGGCCGTCAGTGCCAGCAGACGGTCAAGATTGATCTTGACCTTGCATTCATGTTGCGCCACGCTGCACAAGATACGAAGCTCGCGTTGGCTGGTGTCCCGAAGCGCATGTTCCCCGGTAGAAATGCCATCCCGGTTTACCAGTATTGCCACGCGTGGCGTGGTGGTGTTGGCGCCGCGTCGCACCACTATGCCAACTTCCTGGTTAGCCAGACGTACCAGCGACCCCGGCGAATACACCCCCACCGCCTTTATCAAGGCCGCACCAGCTTCGTCGATCGCGCGGTTCTCGTCGAAATAACAGGCCTGCATGGCCGCCGCGGCTGTACCAGGACGACGTGATGCGCGCGGCGCCAGACGCGCCGCGAACATGTCCGCGCGCTGGATCAGGCGCGCCATGCGTTGACCGGGTGTGCGCGTAGCCAAATCTCCGGCCCGCGTGTGATGGTGGTCCCGCACTGCTTCCAGCCATTCAGGGTCGTGCAGCCCCAACTTCCTGAGCAAGTCGACGGAACGCGCCGGATGCTGTTCGATTTGCTGGCGCTGCGCCGCGCTTGGCGCTTCGTGTTGCAAAGCCAGCCGGTCCTGAAGCCCGGTCATGCCGATATTCATCGTCAATGCCGCTTTGCACACGGTGACCTCCATGTTTTCCGACCACCCCAGTACCTCCCGGGCGGCCAGTCCGCATATGACGCTGACCAGCATGGCATGGGTTGCGCTGTATAGCTGGATCTCGGTTGCGGCAAGATGAAACAGCGCAAACAGGGCGCCGTCCGCGTTGCGGCGTGCGTGCTGGCTGAGTTGCGCGTGCAGCCGCTCCAGCTCATCCGGGAAATGCTCGATATGAGCATCCTTGAGCAGGCGATTGCCTTCTACCTGCAGATCGAGCCAGTCTGGCGTGCCAACCGCCGTGTCTCCAGGGACGGTGCTCAGGTCCTTGGTTGTCATTTTGGCTTGGGCGATTTTTCCGAGTGGGCGGTCGTCGCGTATCAGCTCGAAAAGTTTTCCGATAAAGGCCTTCTGGTGCCGCTCCGACTCCGACACGTCCACATAAAACCCCAGGCCGCGGCCGCGCATCGCTTCCAGATCGTCCCGCGCCACGATGATGAATCCCTTTCGGGCCAGCAGTATGCCGGTTTCGTCCCTTAGCGCAAAAGGAAGCGGCTGTCCGATGGCGATCGATTCCTGAGTGACCTGTACCAGATTCATGTGCGTGAAATTATGCGCTTGGACGCGCAAAAAACGGAGTTCAACTTTAGTGAAAAAAGCCACCGGTCGAAGCCCGGGCCTGGAACGCAAATACCCCCCATCTCCGGCCTTTCGCCGTCGGCAGCCGCTTGCCGCGGCCTACCCGCGAAGCACTCCGAAGACCGCATTCCACAGTGCGGTTATGGCATTGCGTTGCGGTTCAAGCTGCTCCGCCGCGACCTGCGTGGGTTCTTCGTTGAGCCGCGCATGGTGTTGTACCCGGCGCAATTCCCGGTAGGCATCGGCGGCGGCGCTTCCAATGCCCGGTGGTATCAGGCCGGCCGTCTGCGCGCGCTGAAGCAACGCAATATTGCCGACATTGGGCAGCAGCTCGGGGTGGCTGCCGGCCTCGGTCAATACCAGAAACTGCACGGCAAACTCGGCATCGACCATGCCGCCAAGGCTGTGCTTGACGTCGAATTTGCCGGCCTTGACCGGGTGCGCGGACCGGACCTTGGCGCGCATTGCCGCAATTTCAGCGCGCAGTTGCGTCGTATCGCGCGTCGCGGTGATGACGCTGCGACGCACCTGGTCGAAACGCGCGCGCATGGCCTCGCCGCCCAGCACAAAACGCGCCCGCGTCATGGCCTGGTGTTCCCAGGTCCAGGCGGTGTTGCTGCCGCGCTGCTGCTGATAGTTGGCGTAGGCGGCAAAAGTGGTTACCAGCAAACCCGAGTTGCCGTTGGGGCGCAACGCGGTGTCGATCTCGTATAGATCCCCTTCACCGGTCTTCACGGTCAACCAGTTGATGAGCTTGCGCACCAGCGTGGCATACACCTCGGACGCGCGCTCATCATCATCGTCGTACACAAACACGATATCCAGATCGCTGCCATAACCCAGTTCCTTGCCGCCCAGCTTTCCGTACGCAATGATGGCAAACTGGGGCTCGTCGCGATGCCGGTATTTTAGCCGTTCCCAGCACCAGCGCGTCGTGACCCGCAGCACCGATTCGGCCAGCGCGCTCAGGTCGTCGGCCACCTGCTCGACCGTCAGGCAGCCTTCCACGTCGCGCGCCAGGGTACGGAACACTTCGGCATGGCGCGCCCGCCGCAACAGGTTGAGCAAGGTCTCGTCGTCGTCTTCGCGAGTCGCGGCGACCGCGGCTCGGCGCCGGTCCAGTTCATGCTCGAACTCGTTCGCCTGAAACCGCTCTGCCAGCATCGCGTTGCTGGCCAACTCGTCGATTACGCCGGGGTGTTGCAGCAGATAACGCGCGGGCCACCGGGCATTGCCCAGCAAACGAAGCAGGCGTTCGTGCACGCTCGGTCGCTCCAGCAGCAAGGCGAGGTAACTCTCGCGCCGCAGCAACGGTTCAATCCAGTCGGCCAGGCGGACAGCGGCTTCATCCGTGACCTTGCCCTCCGCGATCCAGCTTGCGGTGCGTATCACCAGCCGCACCAATCGCGCCCGCGAATCATCTCGCAACGCCACGAACCGCGGGTTGCCGCGCCAGGCATCAACACGCGCGCTGAAACCAGCGGGCAGCTGGTCCAGCAGTTCTTCGAAGTCTGACGGCGCGACCGGCTTCGAGCGCGCACCGCCGCAGCCCTTGCAGTCTGGCTGGCTACCACCCAGCAGCGCGTCGAATTCCTGTGCCACCACTTCGCGATGGCGGTCCAGCTCGGCCAGGAACGGGCATGTTTCCGCGTGGCCCATGGCACGGGCTATCCATGCAAGGTCCTCATCCTGCGTTGGCAATACATGGGTTTGCTGGTCATCCAGATACTGGATACGGTGTTCCACGCGGCGCAAAAACATATACGCGTCCGACAGCGCTTCCACGGTCTCCCGCGACATCAGATTGGCGCGCGCCAGGCGCGGCAACGCATCCAGCGTGGCACGCGTGCGCAATTCGGGAAACTGGCCACCGCGCACTACCTGGAGCAACTGCACGATAAATTCAATTTCACGGATGCCGCCACGCGACAGCTTGACGTCGTTGGTCCGCTCGGGACGTCCGGCGCTGCGCCTGGCGGCGTGGTCGCGAATCTGCCGGTGCAATACTCGAAGGGAGTCGAACACGCTGTAGTCCAGATAGCGCCGGAAGACGAACGGCAATACCGCCGAACGCAACGCGCTGGCCGGCCCGGTGGCGATGACGCCTGCCGGTGCCACGACGCGGCTTTTAAGCCAGGCGAAACGCTCCCACTCGCGCCCCTGAACATGGAAATATTCTTCCAGCGCACCCAGCGACGTCGCGGGCGGACCGGAGTTGCCGTTGGGGCGAAGCGCAAGGTCAACCCGAAACACGAAGCCATGTTCGGTCGTAGCGCCGATCAGGTTGTAGATGGCGTGTACAACCTTGCCAAAATATTCCTGGTTCGATATCTTGCCGCGCCCGTCGGAATTTCCGGCTGTTTCACCGCCCTGGTCGTACACATAGATCAGGTCGATGTCGCTGGACACATTCAATTCACGCGCGCCTAGTTTGCCCATGCCCACTACCCAGAGCTGGGCTCGTTGCCCATCGGCTCCCGCCGGTGCGCCGTGTTGGGCGTCGAGCAGGCCTTGAACGTGGGCGCAGGCTTTGTCAAGCGCGAACTCGGCCAGCTCGGTCATGCAGCCGGTGACGGCGCGCACCGACGCATTGGCGCCGCAGTCCAGCATTAGCAGGCGCTCCAGCACCAACTGCCGCGTAATGCGCAACGCCGCGCCAAGATCCTCGCCGCCACGCTGCAGGTTCTCGCAAACGAATGCGAAAAAAGACCGAGCCGGCAAACCAGGGGGCAGTAGAGAAAGTTGGGTTTGGTAGCGTCGGCGTACGCGTTGCCCAAAACGCGGGAACTGCGTCAGTTCGCCGGTTGCCATCACATCGCGCGCCGTTGCCGTAAGGCCTTGCCCACAATCGGTGCTGACAACAACCGGAACACCGTTGCGGGTCATAATTCTTGACACACTTGCGAACGCACAATGGATGACATAACCCCAGTACCATCGCCGCTACTGAAGGCTTGCGCCTTCATTGCCGGATGGTCCCTGGCGTTGTTGTTATTTGCATGGTTTCTGTTCGCGGTGGCATGGGGCGCCTTGCATTTGGTGATTGTGCCGCGAATCGGCGAGCTTCGCCCGCAGCTGGAAGCCACGGCATCACGCATTCTGGGAGTGCCGGTGCGTATTCAAGCCGTTGCCGCGCATTCCAGCGGCATGATCCCGGCGTTCGAGTTGACCAACGTCAGCGTGTTCGACGCGCAGGGCCGCGAAGCCCTGCTGTTGCCGCGCATCCTGGTGTCGCTGTCGCCGAAGTCGCTGCTCAACATGAAGTTCGACCAGCTGTATTTCGACCGGCCGACCTTGAATGTGCGGCGGGCCGCGGACGGCAATATCTATGTAGCCGGGTTGGATTTTTCCAAAGGCGGGGCCGACAGCGGCGT
>JANYBQ010000616.1 GCA_025360705.1 Betaproteobacteria bacterium
GGCCAAAAAGCACATACATACAAATATATTTAGTGACTACAAATTCGCACCAAAAAATGGCCGCGTATAGCGGCTTTCTCCAGCTACGAGAGCACGAAAATCGCGATTTGGTGGCTATGAAAAGGGAGGAACTTCAGGTTAACACTTTCACACAAGGACTCATCATCATGACCAAATCAAAAGTAAAAGCCATCCCCGATGGCATGCATGCTTTAACCCCGTACCTGATCTGCGCCGGTGCCGCGGATGCCATCAAGTTCTATAAAAAAGCCTTCAACGCCGTTGAGGAGTCAAGAACGCCGAATGAACAGGGAAAAATACTTAACGCAGGGCTCCGGATTGGCGACTCATTGCTCATGGTGATGGACGAGTTTCCGGAATTTGGCGGGCGTGGGCCACTGTCACTCAAAGGCTCGCCCGTCATGATCCACTTGCAGGTGGAGGATGTCGACGCCGTGGTCAAGCAGGCCGCGGCCGCCGGCGCAAAAATCACATCGCCCATCAAGGACGAATTCTGGGGCGACCGGATTGCCATGCTGGAAGACCCGTTTGCGCACAAATGGTCGGTCGCAACACACATACGCGATGTCAGTCCGGAAGAGGCAAAGCAGCACGCGACAAAGGTGATGGCTGCTTAAGCAAGGCCCAGCGCGACCGGGCTATTGGATGAATAACCCATTGGAGAAAACCCATGACCGAACCTCCGCAACTCAAATCGGCAGCTGAAATGACGAAGCAAAACGGCGTTCGCTTTCCGAATGAAAGCGGGGACTACCGCCACGCACGGGACGCGCTGCTGGCCGAAGAAATCGAACTCAGGCGCCACATCGAGCGGGTGGCTGAGCAGCGCCGCGCGCTTCCGGCCGGCGGCACAGTGCCCAGGAATTACGCCTTCGTCGGTGAGCACGGCTCCGTCAGCTTCTCCGAACTGTTTGGCGACAAGCAGGCACTTGCCATTTACAGCTATATGTATGGGCCGAAGCGCGCGCAGCCTTGCCCGATGTGCAGTTCGCTGATGTCCGCCTGGGACGGCGAATCGCTCGACGTTGAACAGCGCATTGCGCTGGTGATGGTGGCGCGCTCGCCGATTGAACGCCTGGTAGCAGTCAAGAAAGACCGCGGCTGGCGCAATCTCAAATTCTATTCAGATGTCAGCGGCGACTTCACCCGCGACTACGTGAGCGCGGACGACGCGGATATGCCGGCATTCAATGTTTTTACCCGACGCGACGGCAGCATTCGCCATTTCTGGAGTGGCGAGATGGGGCCATCGACGGCTGACCCCGGCGAGGACCCGCGCGGCGCGCCCGACCTGATGCCGCTCTGGACCATCCTGGACAGCACACCTGAGGGGCGTGGGAGTGACTGGTACCCGAAGTTGAGTTACGTCAAGGACTGAAATCTTTCAATGGCCTGCCCCACCCTACAAACCGCAACCTGGTGTTCACCGACGCCTTCGCGAAGGCTTGGGAACCTTATGAAAAGCCGTTCATGGTCGTGGCGCCGACCTTCGCCAACCTGGCCGGTATCTAGCGCGGGTTTCGCGGCCGCCCGTGGTACAAACTGCTCCATGAAAATCGAAAAAAACACCGCCGTCACGCTGCGCTACAAGCTCATGGATGACAAGCGTGTTGCGCTTGAACAAGGCAACGAGCCGACCGTGTACCTGCACGGAGGTTATGGCAATACGTTCCCGAAACTGGAGCAGGCGCTGGAAGGGCGGCTTGCGGGCTACCAGACTGCGCTGGAACTGCAGCCGCAGGACGCGTTCGGTCCGCGCGACGAAGGTTTGGTCCAGACTATTCCCAAGACCCAGTTTCCACCGGGTGTCAAGGTCGGGGGGCAGTTGCAGGGTCGTGACGATAGCGGCAACGCGCGCATGTTCACGGTCATGAAGATCAAGGGTGACAAGGTCTTGCTGGATGGCAACCATCCCCTGGCAGGCAAGGCTTTGCGCATAAGTGCCACGGTTTTGCAGGTGCGCGCCGCAACCGAAATAGAAATTGCACATGGCCATGTGCATGGGGAACACGGGCACAATCAC
>JANYBQ010000637.1 GCA_025360705.1 Betaproteobacteria bacterium
CCGTCGGGTGTCGTCTCCAGCTTGATTTGCGAACGGTATTCAGCCAACTTGGGATTGTTGGCAATCACCGCGCTGATCTTCGCGCTCAGGACCGCCAGTTTTTTTGCGTCCTGCCGGGCTATCTCGGCGCGGGCCGCGTCGGAGGCCGCCTTTTTGGCGATTGGATCGTTGGCGTCCGCGCGTTTGTTCTGGCCGGTATTTTTGGTCAGATCGGTGCCGCCGCCCTGAATCACGCTATTGCTGGCACCGGCACCGCTGCCGCCCATCATGGAGACCTTGAGCGGCGCAGTGAAATAATCGGACAGGCCCTTCTTGTCGCCTTCCGAGGTGGAGCCCAGCAGCCACATCAGCAGGAAGAACGCCATCATCGCGGTCACGAAGTCGGCATAGGCAATTTTCCACGCGCCACCGTGCGCCGCGTGGCCTGCTTTCTTGATCCTCTTGACGATGATCGGTTGCAGTTTTTTTGCGTCAGTGGCCATAACGGGCTTGCGATATCCAGAGCATTATTTCTTGCCGCGCACGTGGCTCTCGAGTTCGATAAAGCTCGGGCGTTCGGTCGAAAACAACACCTTGCGGCCGAACTCTATGGCGGTCGACGGGTTGTAGCCTTGCATGCTGGCCAGCAAGGTGGTCTTGATGCATTGAAGTTCCTTGGCGCTGTCCTCGTTTTTTTGCTCCAGCAGTCCGCCCAGCGGCTCCACCACGGCGTAGGCCAGCAAAATACCAAGGAAGGTTCCCACCAGCGCGGATGCGATCATGCCGCCCAGAACCGCTGGCGGCTGGCCCACTGAACCCATGGTGTTCACCACACCCAGCACGGCGGCCACGATACCGAACGCCGACAAGCCGCCCGCCAGCCTGGCAATTGCCGCGATGGGCGCATGCGCCTCCTGGTGATGGGTGTCGATCTCGTTGTCCATCAAGGACTCGATCTCGTGCGCGTTCAGATTGCCCGACACCATCATGCGCAGATAGTCGGTCATGAACTCCACCACATGGTGGTCGCTGCCCACGGTCGCGTACTTCTTGAAAATCTCCGACTCGCCCGGCGTCTCCACGTCCTTTTCGATCGCCATCAGACCTTCCTTGCGCGCCTTCTGCAATATGTCGTATAGCAGGGCCATCAGCTCCATGTAGCGTGCCTTGGTGTATTTGGAACTCTTGAGCGCCTGCGGGATAAGCGCGATGGTGGCCTTGAGCACCTTGGGCTGGTTGTTGACCACGAAGGCGCCCAATGCGGCGCCCAGGATCGTGACCAGCTCGAACGGCAAGGCCGTCAGGATCACACCTATGTTGCCACCGTGAAAGATGTAGACACCGAAGATGCAGGACATGGCCACGACGTAGCCAACGATAACTATCATTTTTGTGCGCTGTCGAAGCTAGTTGTCACTGCCCATGCGGGAACACCATCGGGATGTTGCGGTGGCCCATTCTATGGAATAGCGGCGACCTCAAAACGAAAAAAGGGCCCGCATTGGGCCCCTTAATTTCAGTGCAGCATGATTCCACCGGCCAGCGCGCTCTTGCCGGCGCGTGCGGGCGGTTCGCACAGGCCGCATACGAAATGGCGTGCGTTCTCGTAAGGCTCGGTGACGAAATGCCCGCCGCATTTGGAGCAGCGCGTCATGGTCAACATGTTGTTGTCGATGAACTTCACCAGGCGCCAGGCCCGGGTGATGGACAACAGCGGCTCCACGTCGCAAGACGCGATCTGCTCGGAATAAAGCTTGAATGCCTTCATGATGGCGTCGATGTCTTCCAGCGCGCTGACCTTGCCCAGGTATTCGTAGGTGTTCAGGAACAGCGAGGCATGGATATTCGGCTGCCAGGTCAGGAACCAGTCGGTCGAGAATGGCAGCTGTCCCTTGGACGGCGACTTGCCGGCCACTTCCTTGTAGAGGCGCAACAGGCGCTCATACGAAAGATCGGTTTCGCTTTCCAGCACCTGAAGGCGCGCACCCAGGTGAATCAGCGCCACCGCCCGTTCGATCTGCCGGGACTCGTTGAGGACGCTTTTAGCGGCCATGGGTGCTCCCGATCACGGTTGCATCGCTTCGCTGAAGCGCCCGGCCATCAGGATGCTGGCATGCAAACGCGTGGTGGCGTCGTTGTCGACCTTGCGCGTTGTATGGTTGGTCAGCAGGTTCCAGACAATGTCGTCGTCAACGCGGAAGCGGCATAACAACATGTTGCCCGATGCGATCTTGAGTATCTGCGCCGGCGACAGGTTGGCTATCAGGTCGGCCGACTCTTCGGACATGCCGAGCCGGAACAATGCCTCGGCCCGATCGGAGCGAATCAGGTTCTGGGCCAGCATCAAATAGGTGAGATTGGCTTCGCGTATCTCGGACAGAATTTGTTCATTGGTCATCTATGTTTTTCCCTGGTCTGTGTAGGATCAGTCTGACCCTTACGAAGCGATTTTGCCGACAGACAGAGGAACTTGAATCGGTAAATGGCTGTACGCCATGTCAGGTTTGCTGGCCCGGCTTGTAAGGGAAAACCTATACCGGCAACGCGCGCCGGCGGAATTGATCGGCGAAGGCAGCGCTTATCGCGCGATTGAATTGCTGTTCGCGAAGGTACGCTCCAGGCTGTGGAAATAAGCCAGTCCGAACGGGCGCGGCACGAACCGTCGTCCAGCGCAGAACCCCCCGATCTGGCGGAGGATTTGCAGCGCCTGGTGCACCGGGTTCTGCATGGCTTGATGCAACAAGGCACGCAGCATTACCGGCTTGGCCAGTTGGCGCAGGCGAAAAGCGCCTATCGGGCTGTTTTGCAGGAGCAGCCACGGCATGCGGACGCCAATCACAACCTGGGCGTGATTGCGCTGGGCAGTAAAGATTTTGCCGCAGCACTGCAGCACTTCCAGGCCGCACGCCAGGCCCAGCCCGACAATTGGCAGTACTGGATCAGCCACATCGATGCGTTGATCGTCGCGGGCCAATGGTGGAGCGCAGCCGAGTTGCTGGAAGACGCGCGGCGTGAAGGCCTGGCTGCAGGCGCGGTGGAAGAATTGGTCGAGCGTTTGCTCGCCGAAACCGGCAACAGCCGCGCTGCGGCCGCAAGCACCGGCGATGGCTCCGATTCAGCGGATATCGTGGCACTCACCGTGCTTTTGAACCAGCAGCGTTTCATCGAATTGGAGCACCAGGCCGGTCTGTTGGCGCAACGTTGTCCCGGCAACGCTTTTGGCTGGCGGATGCTGGGCGTCGCGCTGCTGGCACAGGGCAAGGAGCGGCAAGCCGTACATCCCTTGCGCGAAGTCGCGCTATGTTGCCCGGACGAT
>JANYBQ010000652.1 GCA_025360705.1 Betaproteobacteria bacterium
CGGCCGGCGCGAGCCCGGCATAGACCTGTTCAAACAGCGCAACGGCCGGCTGCTGTCTTGACTCGGCCATGCCGCGACGCAGTTGCGCTTCCAGCGATGCCAGCACGACTACCAGATCGACGCGCGCATGGTCCAGCACGTATGCCAGTTCCCTGGATCGATGGTCCGGATTAAGCGGCACGCAACACACGCCCAGCGCATTCATGGCCAGCTTGTGCAGCATGTGTTCGGGCCGGTTCTCCAGCAGCAGGCCAATGCGGTGTCCGACACCGTAACCGGCGCCCGCATATACGGCCATCAGCGCGCGTACGGTGTCGGCCGCCTGCGCATAGCCGATCTCGATACCTTGCGGATGGTGACTGCGCGCGGCAGGCGCCGGCACCGCCAGAAACGACTTGCCAGCATATGTTTGGGCGGCGCGCAAAAAGGTCTCGCCTAGGGTCGAATGGTCGTTGATCGCAATCACGATGCGGACTCCTCGTTATCAAGGTCGCAGTGCAGCCGGCCTACAGGCGCAACACGCCGTAACCGATCTCGCCGAAGGGTGCGTTGAGCGACGCAACTATGGCCATGCCCAGCGCGTTACGCGTATCCACCGGGTCCAGAATGCCGTCGTCCCACATCTCGGAGGTCGAGTAATAGGCATCGCTTTCGGCCTCGAAACTGGCCAGCACCGGGTCGCGGATGGCTGCGATCTGTCCGGCGTCCAGTTCGTTGCCCTGGCGCTGGAGCTGGCGGATCTTCACGTCGGCCAGCGTGTTGGCTGCCTGCTCGGCGCCCATCACGGCAATCTGCGATTGCGGCCAGATCCAGAGAAAGCGGCCGTCAAAGGCGCGCCCGCACATGCCGTAATTGCCGGCGCCGAACGAGCCGCCCACGATCACCGTGAACTTGGGTACGCTGCACCCGACCTGCGTCATGATCATCTTGGCGCCGTCCTTGGTAATGCCGCGCTCCTCGTATTCACGCCCGACCATATAGCCCGTGATGTTCTGCAAAAACACCAGCGGCGTGCGGTCGCGGTCGCACAGGCGCATGAAGTGCGCCGCCTTAAGCGAGCTGTCGTTGAACAACACGCCGTTGTTGGCCAGAATGCCGACCTTGCAGCCCCAGATGCGCGCGTAGCCGCAGACCATGGTGGTGCCGTAGTCGGGCTGGTACTCGTGGAAGCGGCTGCCGTCCACCACGCGCGCGATCACTTCGCGCATATCGAAGCCGGTCTTCCAGTCGCTTGGCACCACGCCATACAACTCCGTTGGGTCGTAGAAGGGAGGCTCGGCTTCGACGCGGTCTATGCTTTGTTTGGCAATCGGCGATGTCTGGGCCAGGATATCGCGCGCTATCGCGAACGCATGCGGTTCGTCGTCGGCCGCGTAGTCGCAGGTGCCCGAAACGGTGGTGTGCATCTGCGCGCCACCCAGTGCCTCGGCCGTGACAATCTCGCCCGTGGCGGCCTTGACCAGCGGCGGTCCACCCAGGAAGACGCCGCCATTGCCGCGCACGATCACGCTGTAGTCGCACAGGGCGGGAATGTAGGCACCGCCGGCCGTGCAGTGTCCCAGCACCGCGGCAATCTGCGGTACCCCCATCTTGGACAGGGTGCACTGGTTGCGGAAGATTCGGCCGGCCGCGTAACGGTCCGGGAACAGCTCGGATTGCAGCGGCAGGAAACCGCCCGCGCTGTCGCACAGGTGGATCACCGGCAATCTGTTCTCGATGGCGATGTCCAGCGTACGGACGATCTTCTTGACCGACAGCGGGTACCACGCTCCCCCCTTGATGCTGGGGTCGTCGGCATGGATGATGACCTCGCGCCCCTGCACTATGCCTATGCCCGAGACCTGCCCGGCGCCGTGTACTTCGCCTTCGTAGGCACGGTTGGCCACCAGGGTGCCGATTTCGAGGAAGGGCGTGCCGGGGTCGAGCAGAAGGTCCAGCCGCTCGCGCACCGTGAGTTTCTTCTGGCGATGCAGGCGTTCGATATCGCGCTCGGGGCGCTCGAAGCGGGCCTTGTGCACGAGAGCGCGCAAGGCTTCGACCTTGCTGGTCATGGACGCGTGGTTTTTCCGATAGGCCTCCGAGCCAGTATTGAGCTTGCTCACGATGCGGCTCATGACGTGATCCCCACGCTCGTCACTTCGTCTACTGCGCTACGCCTATTGGGGACTTTTGCGCCTTGAGACGGGCCGGCGTCACTCATGACCCTTCTCCTTGCGCTTGCACGCGCGCCAGCAAGTCGCCGCGCTGAAAGCTCTGTCCGACCACGAGTGGCAATTGCGCGACCTCGCCGTCGATGGATGCCGAAATCGTCATTTGCAGTTTCATGCTCTCGATCACCAGAAGCGCGTCATCGCGCCGGACC
>JANYBQ010000003.1 GCA_025360705.1 Betaproteobacteria bacterium
CTACAAGAACGCCATCATGTGCGACGACGAAACGCTGGTAAACAGCTTTAAACGCGCGCTGGAACTGGGCGCGATGCCGACCGTACACGCCGAAAACGGCGAGTTGGTGTTTCTGTTGCAACAGGAAGTTTCGAAGATGGGCATCAAGGGTCCGGAAGGCCACCCGCTGTCGCGCCCGCCGATGGTCGAAGGCGAAGCCGCCAACCGTGCGATTGCGATTGCCGACGTGCTGGGTGTGCCGATCTATGTCGTGCACGTCTCGTGCGTTGAATCAGCCGAAGCGATTGCGCGCGCCCGTGCCCGTGGCCAACGCGTCTACGGCGAGGTATTGGCCGGCCACTTGGTGGTGGACGAGTCGGTCTATCGCGATCCGGACTTCGCGACCGCTGCCGCGTATGTCATGAGTCCACCGTTCCGTCCCAAAATGAACCAGGAATTTTTGTGGCGCGGTCTGCAATCGGGCAACCTGCACACCACGGCCACCGACCACTGCACCTTTTGCGCCGAGCAGAAGGCCGGCGGCCGTGATGACTTCAGCAAGATACCGAACGGCTGCGGCGGTATCGAGGAACGCCTGGCCGTGCTGTGGGACCAGGGCGTCAATACCGGGCGCCTGACGCCGAGCGAATTCGTCGCCATCACCTCGGCCAACACCGCCAAGCTGTTCAACATCTATCCGCAAAAGGGTACGCTGTCCGCTGGCGCCGATGCCGATATCGTGGTGTGGGACCCGCAGGGCACGAAGACGCTTTCGGCCAAGACGCAGTACAGCAAAGGCGACTTCAATATCTTCGAGGGCATGACCGTGCGCGGCATCCCCAGTCACACGATCAGTCAGGGCAAGCTGGTTTTCGTGAAGGGCGAATTGCGGGCTGAAAAGGGTGTGGGGCGTTATATAAAACGCCCTGCTTTCGGGAGTAATTTCGACGCGGTTCACAAGCGTGCCGAAGTCAATGCACCCAGTGCCGTGATGCGTTAGATGTTTTCGTTCGGGCTGCGTTTGGTCGCAGCCCTTCGACCCTTCGACAAGCGCTGGACAAGCCATATTCCTCAGGAGAACCAGATGAACTCAGCCGTGTTTGACAAACCAAACCATCCACCGATCGACAACTTGCGCATCAACGGCGATCGCCTGTGGGCCTCGTTGATGGAACTCGCAAAGATCGGCGCTACGCCCAAGGGCGGGGTCTGCCGTTTGACCTTGACCGACCTGGACAAACAGGGCCGCGACCTGGTGATCTCCTGGGCCAGGGAAGCCGGCATGACAGTGGTGATCGACAAGATCGGCAATGGCTTCATGCGCCGCGCAGGCCGCAACAATACGCTGCCGCCCATCGTCACCGGAAGCCATATCGACACCCAACCGACGGGTGGCAAGTTCGACGGCAACTACGGTGTGTTGGCGGGTATCGAAGTGGTGCGTACGCTCAACGACCACGGCATAAAAACCGAAGCACCGATCGAAGTCGCGTTCTGGACCAACGAGGAGGGTTCGCGCTTCGTGCCCGTCATGATGGGCTCGGGCGTGTTCGCCAAGGCCTTCACGCTGGAACACGCCTATGCCGCACGCGACACGGCCGGCAAGTCGGTCAAGGAAGAACTGGAGCGCATCGGCTATATCGGCCCACAGGAGCCCGGGGACCATCCGATTGGTGCCTACTTTGAAACCCATATCGAACAAGGCCCGGTGCTGGAAGACAACGACAAGACCATCGGCGTGGTTCAAGGCGTGCTCGGAATCCGCTGGTTCGACTGCACCGTGACCGGCATGGAGGCACACGCCGGCCCCACGCCGATGGCGCTGCGCAAGGACGCGTTGCAGGTCGCCACGCACCTGATGCAAGAGGTCGTGGCGTCCGCGCTGCGCCACAAGCCCCACGGGCGCGGCACGGTCGGCATGGTGAATGTGTTTCCGAATAGCCGCAACGTAATTCCGGGAAACGTGAAGTTCTCCATCGACCTGCGTAATGCCACCGACGCGATCGTGGACACCATGGCGGCCGAGGTCAAGGCGTACGCCGAGAAGCTCGGCAAGGACAGCGGCTTGCCGATCAAGATCGAACTGGTGTCCAGTTACCCAGCGCAAATCTTCCACGCCGATTGCGTGGATGCAGTGGCCCGTGCCGCGACCAAACTCGGCTACTCCAATATGCCGGCAGTCTCCGGCGCCGGCCATGACGCGGTGTATATGGCGCAACTCGCACCGGCGGGCATGATCTTCATCCCGTGCAAGGACGGCATCAGCCACAACGAGATCGAAGACGCCAAACCGGAACATATTACGGCCGGTTGCAACGTGCTGCTGCATGCCATGCTGGAACGCGCTGGCACGTAAATTGCGCGCCCCTGGCTGTTGCGGTGCAAGGGCTTTTGCCTATGTACCAGCCTCGCTACGACCGCTACATTGTGATTTTCAAAGAAAGTATTTTTATGACGCTTATGAATCGCCGCCACGTTGTCTCCCTCGCCGCGGCACTCGCACTTTCGGCTCCCGGCCTCGCGTTGGCACAAGCCAAACTCAAGGTAGCCGGGGTTTACACCTCGCCTTTCGAACAACAGTGGGTCGGCCGCCTGCACAAGGCGCTCAAAGCGGCCGAAGCGCGCGGCGAAATTGAGTACAAGGCCACCGAAAACGTCACTAACGCGGACTTCGAACGTGTCATGCGCGAGTACGCCACGGCCGGCAACCAGCTCATCATCGGCGACGTGTTTGGCGTGGAAGCCGCAGCGCGCAAGGTGGCCAAGGATTTTCCCAAGACCTCGTTCCTGGTCGGCTCTTCCGGCAAGCCGCAGGCCCCCAACCTCAGCGTGTTCGACAACTTCATCCAGGAGCC
>JANYBQ010000056.1 GCA_025360705.1 Betaproteobacteria bacterium
CACCTTGAAATACCGCAAGATCGCCACGCTATATGTCAACAACGACACTGGCAAGTTCAACCAGGCCGCGCTGGCCGATTTCTTCAAGGCCGCGGGCGGCACCATCACCGCGCAGGAAGCTTTCAAGTCGAACGAAACGAACTACGGCGTGCAGATAGCGAAGATTCGCGCGACCAGCCCGGATGCCATCTATGTCGTTGGCACGCCGGCCGAACTGCCGTTCGCGGTAAAGCAGGTGCGCCAGTTCGCGCCCAAGGTGCCGGTACTGTCGTATGCCGCGGTGGAGAGCAAGGAATTCCTTACCGCTGCCGGCGATGCGGCCAACGACATCATCTACACCACCACCGCGTTCGACCCGACCAGCAAGGACCCGGCGATTGCAGCTTTCGCCAAGGCCTACGAGGGCAAATACAAGGAAAAGCCGACCAGCCCGTATATCGGTTACGGCTACGACGCCGTCATGATCATTGCGCAGGCTATGAAGCAGAACGGTGGAAATGCGGGCGAACCGCTGCGCGCCAAAATCTATGCAACCCGGCGTTTCCCCGGCATAACTGGGGAGAACGTGTTCCGCGACGATGGAACGGTGGCGAAGGACATCGCCGTGCGCAAGATCGACAACGGCGCCTTCAACACCGTCACCGTGGTCAAGCCTTGATATAAATGCTGTTTGTACAACTGCTAGTCAATGGCATCTTCGCAGGCAGCATTTACGCCCTGTTGGGACTCAGCTTCGCGACAATTTTCGCGACCACCAAGATCTGGCATTTCGCGCAGGGAGCCGTTTATACCCTGGGTGCCTACGTCATTCTTGCGGCAAGCCTTTACGGCAAGCTGCCCTTCGCGTTCACGGTAGCCCTGGGCGTAGCGGCGGCGGCGCTGCTGGGGGCCTTGTCAGTCGCGGCGCTGTACCGGCCCCTGCAGCGGCGCGGTGCGTCTTCCCTCGTCATGGTGATGGCGTCGCTGGGCGTAATGGTGATCGCCGACAACCTGATCGTGCTTGGCTTTGGCCCGACCGGCTACAGCATTGATGTGTCGGTTCCGTCAACCGTGAGTTTCGGTGCCGTGCTGCTCACCGGCGGCCAGATGGTTGCGCCGGTAACGGCCGCCGCGGTGATTGCGCTGTATCTGTGGTTTCTGTTCCGTTCGGTGAATGGGCGGCGCATGCGCGCGCTAATCGACAACGAGGAACTTCTTCTTCTCAACGGCGTTGACACCGGGCGACTGAAGATGCTGGCGTTCGCACTCGGTTCGGCACTGCTTCCCTGCGCGGCCGCCTTGTCGATAGTTTCCGGCGCCGGCATCTCGCCTTATTTTGGAATTCAGGCCGTATTGACCGGTGCGATGGCCATGTTTTTCGGCGGCGTGGACAGCATCGAAGGCGCCGCATTGGCTGGCCTCGCGCTGGGGGTCATCGAAAGCGTGGCCGCCTACATCCTGCCTACTGAATGGCAAACCGCGGTCACTTATGCCGCCGTGCTGCTGTTCCTGATGGTCCGGCCTACCGGCCTGTTCGGCCGTTCGCTGCCCAAGACATCGCTGTGAGCCAAGCATGACCACCTATATCGTCGGTGTGCTGGTGATAGTGATCATTTTTGGCCTGCTGGCGGTTAGCCTGGACCTGCTCATAGGCTACACCGGCCTTTTCACTATCGTCCATGGCGCGCTGTTCGGCATGGGCGCGTACACCTCGGCGATCCTCGCCAAGTCGCTCGGCTTCGGCTTCTGGGGCGGCGGGCTGGCGGCGCTGGTGGCCGGCGGCCTGATCAGTCTGCTGATAGCGATTCCGTCGCTGCGCGTCAGCGGGCATTACCTGGTGCTGGCATCCTTCGGTGTGCAGGAGGTGCTGCATGCGCTGTATCTGAATCTGGACGGCATCACGGGTGGGCCCGCCGGTATGCGAGGCATTCCACGTCCGCGGCTGTTCGGCAGCGAGATCGCATCGAACTCCGCATATCTGGCGCTCTACAGTTTTCTCGCCGCGCTCTTCATCTTTTTCATACTTGCGCTTGTGCGCTCGCCATTCGGGCTTCTGCTCAAGGCCATACGCGAGGACGAGTTGGTGCCCCAGGCGCTTGGTAAACCGGTCGTGGCACTGAAGATCAAGGCCTTCATGGTGTCGGGCGCCACGGCCGGATTTGCCGGGGCCATGTATGCCCACTACATCACGTTTGTGTCGCCCGAAACCTTCGACGTACACGCCTCGATCCTGATCCTGTCCATGGTGTTGATTGGCGGCATGGGCACGTTGTGGGGGCCATTCTTGGGCGCAGCGGTACTGGTGATTTTGCCCGAGGCGCTGCGGTTCCTGCCGCTCGACAGTACGACGCTGGGCCCTTTGCGCCAAGTCGTCTACGGACTGGTGCTGGTTGTCTTCTGTTTTGTCCGACCGCGCGGTTTGGCGGGCGGACGCGGCGGGATCGAGTGATGCTGCGCCTGGACAAACTGACCAAGAGCTTCGGCGGGCTGACGGCCATCAACGACGTCAGCATCACGTTCCAGCCGGGTGAAATCGTGGGCCTTATCGGCCCCAATGGTGCCGGCAAGACCACGCTTTTCAACCTCATCACTGGTGTGCTGCCGCCGACGCAAGGACGCGTCTTCTTCGGCGAGCGGGACATCACCGGCTTGCGGCCGCACCGCGTTGCGCGCCTGGGCATAGGCCGCACATTTCAGCAGACCCGCATCTTCCACGACCTGAAGGTGGTCGACAACGTGGTGCTGGCGCGGCCCGAAGTCAACGGCGGTCTCGCGCGTGCGTTGTGCACCCTGCCGTCGGTCAAACGCGCCTGGGCGCAGGAAGCGATTGCGCATCTGGAGTTTCTGGGACTGGCGGACCGTGCGCAGGAATACGGCGGAGACCTCTCCTACGCGGAGCAGAAGCTAGTCATGTTCGCCTGCCTGATGGCCAGCGGCGCCACGACGCTGCTGCTGGATGAGCCCACCGCCGGGCTGGACCCGACTTCGCATCTCGGGATGATAGCCACCGTCACGCGGCTGCGCCGGCCGGGCACCACCATCGTGCTGATAGAGCACAACCTGGACATCGTGCGCGGCTGTTGCGACCGTGTCGTGTTCCTGGCCGAAGGTGCGGTCAAGGCCGTGGGCAGCACCGACGAGGTGGAGCGCAGCCCGGAGTTGCGCGATCTCTATTTTGGAACTGGTAGCACCAAATGATGCTCGACGTTCGCGATCTGGTCGTCGGGTACAACCGGAAAAACGTCCTGCACGGAGTTTCGCTGGTGGTTGCCAAGGCGGAGATAGTGGCCCTGGTCGGCCACAACGGCGCCGGCAAGACCACACTCATGCGTTCCGCGCTGGGGCTCACGCCGTCCAGCGCCGGTTCGGTGGTGTTCGATGGCCAGCCGGTGGCCGCCGGCCGCGTTGCGCAGACCGTGGCACGCGGCCTGGCTTTTGTGCCGCAGGGCCGCAATACTTTTCGCTCGCTCAAGGTAGCCGAGAACCTCGACATCGCGGTCAATGCCGCTGGACCGGGAGCGGCGGCCCGCGTGGACGAAGTGTTCGCGATGTTCCCCGTCCTGCGCGAGCGCCTGGCACAACCGGCCGGCAAGCTGTCCGGTGGGCAGCAACAAATGGTGGCGCTGGCGTTGGCGCTGGTGCGCGGACCGCGCCTCATCATGCTGGACGAGCCGTCCAC
>JANYBQ010000072.1 GCA_025360705.1 Betaproteobacteria bacterium
CTACAAACACTACTTTGACAGCATGGGCCACGAGGAATGGCTGGAAGCTGTCGTAGCACGGATCGCACTCGTTCGGACGCTGCTTCGTGATGACGGCTCTCTTTGGATCTCGATAGACGATTCCGAGGTGCACTACCTTAAAGTTGCGTGTGACCGGATTTTTGGAAGATCACACTTCATTGGGACGGTGATCTGGGAACGGAGGACAACTTGCGAGAATCGGCGCGCATTCGCAAGAAAGCACGAGTATCTACTTGTCTATGCCAAAGACACGAAAGCCTGGTCGCAGACTAGGAACTCAATGCCCCTGCCGGACCGAGTTAGAGAAAGTGTTGATGTCCATCCAGAACTGACCCACTTCCGGGGATAATTTCCATCCAAAACTGACCCACCTTGACCTCACTACCCTGAGCAATTTTTGCGCAGGGGATAAATGGAGTGATCACTGTGGGCATGTTGGCCAAGATTCGGCGGATGCATTGACCAGCTCCGCTGTTGAAGAGCGTCTCCGCGACAAGCTGTCGTTGCGCGAGATTGCCAAGCGCAGCGGCTTATCCCGCAACACCCTGCGCCGCTGGCTGCGGCAGCAGGACATGACCGAGCCGGCGTATCCGGCGCGGATCAGCCCCAGCATTCTGGATCCCTACCGCGGGCAACTCGAAGCGTGGCTGCGCACTGACAGCCACCGGCCCAAGCGTGACCGGCGCACGGCACGCGTGTTGTTCCAGCACCTGCAGGCGCAAGGCTACCCGGGCGGCTACGGCCGGGTGGCATCGTTCGTGCGTCGCTGGCACATCGAGGGCGGCGCCATCCCCCACCGGTCCGCATTTGTTCCCTTGCGCTTCGGGCCGGGCGAGGCCTTCCAGTTCGACTGGAGCTGCGAGTACGCGGTCATCGGCGGGGTGCGCAAGCGTCTGGAGGTGGCGCACGCCAAGCTGGCGGCGAGCCGGGCGTTCCTGGTGGTGGCCTATCCGATGCAAAGCCACGAGATGTTGTTCGATGCGCACGCCCGCGCCTTCGCCGCGTTCGGCGGTGTGCCGCGCCGGGGCATCTACGACAACATGAAGACGGCGGTGGACCGGGTCGGCCGCAGCAAGGAACGCACGGTCAACGCCCGCTTCCAGGCGATGTGCGGGCATTACCTGTTCGAGCCGGAGTTCTGCAATCGCGCAGCCGGCTGGGAGAAGGGAATCGTCGAGAAAAACGTGCAGGACCGCCGCCGGCAACTGTGGACCGAAGCCGGGCAGCGGCACTGGCCCAACCTGGCGGCACTCAACGCGTGGCTGGCAACGGAGTGTCGGGCCGCGTGGGATGCCATGCCACATCCGGACTGGCCGGAGCTGACGATTGCCGAGGTCTGGGAGAACGAGCAGCCGCAGTTCATGCCCAACCCCAAGCCGTTCGATGGCTATATCGAACAACCGGTGCGCGTGTCGGCCACCGCGTTGATCCACTTCCAGCGCAACCGCTACAGCGTGCCGACCGCAGTGGCGCACCGCGTGATCAGTCTGCATGTTTACCCCACCGAACTGGTCCTGGTCGCCGAAGGCCAGGTGCTGGCGCGACACGAACGCTGCTTCGAACGCTATCAGACCAGGTACGACTGGCAGCATTACATCCAGATCGTGCAACGCAAGCCCGGCGCGCTACGCGACGGTGCACCGTTTGCCCAGATGCCCGCGCCGCTGCGCGCCTTGCAGCACCATCTGTTGCGACGGCCTGGAGGTGATCGGGTCATGGCGCAGGTGCTCGCCGCGGTGCCGGTGCACGGCCTGGAAGCTGTGTTGGTCGCTGTGGAGTTGGTGCTGGAGTCGGGCGTGCCCAACGGCGAGCACGTGCTCAACGTGCTGGCGCGACTGTGCTCGCCAGTGGTGCGCGATGGCGGCGTCGTCACCGCGCTGACGTTGACGCAAGAGCCCCAGGCCAATGTCGATCGTTACGACGCGCTGCGTGGGGAGGCGTGCCATGTCCATTGAGCTGATCACGCGCTTGCGCCAGATGAAGCTGCACGGCATGGCCTCGGCATGGCCCGAGTTAGTGGCCAAGGCGCGGCAATGCGAGCTCGATCCGGAGCAGTGGTTCGGCGAGTTGCTCATCGCCGAGAGCGCCGAGCGGGAAGTAAAGTCGCTGGCCAATCAGATGAAGGCAGCACGGTTCCCGGCACATCGCGATCTGCTCGGCTTCGACTTCAGCCACAGTCGCGTCGACGAAGCACTGGTGCGTCGTCTGCATGGCGGCGAGTTCCTGGACAGCGCACAGAACGTTGTGCTGATTGGCGGTCCGGGTTCGGGCAAGACACACCTGGCTACCGCGATCGGCATCGAAGCGGTGCAACGGCATCACCGACGGGTGCGCTTCGTGTCCACGATCGAACTGGTCAACGCGCTGGAGCAGGAGAAGGCCGCGGGGCGGCAGGGCCAGATCGCCTTGCGCATGGGTTACGCGGATCTGGTCATTCTCGATGAGCTGGGCTACTTGCCCTTCAGCCAAGCCGGCGGCGCGTTGCTCTTCCACCTGCTCTCGAAACTCTACGAACGCACCAGCGTGCTCATCACCACCAACCTGAGCTTCACCGAGTGGGCCAACGTGTTCGGCGACGCCAAGATGACCACCGCCTTGCTCGACCGACTCACCCATCACTGCCACATCGTGGAGACTGGCAACGACTCCTGGCGCTTCAAGACCAGCTCGGCTGCAGCCACCACACGACGACGCACCACACCGAACAAAGCAGGAGAACGCATCACACAGACTGATTTATCCACAACCCAGTAGCTACACTACGCAAACCGTGGGTGGGTCAATTTTGGTTGAAAACCCTGGGTCAGTTTTGCGTGGAAATCAACATGCATCTCAGGCATATCGTCGTGGACCCCCTTGTCTACAGACAAACACGGGGATTGGTTCGGCCACCGCGACGATTATTTCAGCAACTTCTATTTGATTGGTAAAAAAGTTGGTGGCCAAAGACGAATCTTCGAAAATTATTCTA
>JANYBQ010000078.1 GCA_025360705.1 Betaproteobacteria bacterium
CCAATACGGCATACGTGCGCTCAACCGCGCGCTGGAGGGTGTCACTGGCACCACGGCCGTGCACATTTGCTTCGGTTACGCGGCCATCATCCATACGCGCCCGGCCGGCTACGATTTTCTGCCGGAGTTTGCCGGCTGCACGTGCAAGCAGGTGTCGATAGAAACAGCGCAATCGAATCTGGACTGCGCGATCCTCCAGACCCTGGGCAACAAACAGGTCATGGTTGGTTGTATCGATCTGGCGGACATGGAGGTGGAGTCGCCTGTCGTGGTGGCCTCGCGCATCAAGCGCGCGCTGCAATACATCAAGCCCGAACAAGTCATCCTGGCACCCGACTGCGGCATGAAATACCTGCCGCGCGAGGTGGCCAACGGCAAGCTGCGTGCGATGGTGGCTGGCGCGAAAATCATGCGCGCCGAGTACGCATCGCCTTGAGCGGGCAGTGACAGGCCCATGCGGTGGCGGCGCCATCGGCGTTCAGGTGCGTTTCCCCGCTGCCTGCATGAACAGCTCGGCGCACACCCCGCGCAGCCAGCGGTTGGCGCTGTGGTGGTGGTAACGCGCGTGCCAATGCTGTTTGACGATAAAGCCCGGAATCCGGAGCGGACGGGGCAGCACCCGCGGACCGGCGGTGCGCGCCAGCGTTTCTCCGGTATGGCGCATGGCTTATTGCGCATTTTTCAATGCAGTCCATTTTGCCTATTGAACGCGGTGGCGGCTGGCGGACGCTGCCAGAATAGGGGCTGGCCGCGCGGTTCGGACGAATCTGGCCGGAGCAAGGAAATAACGCCATGAATACCGTTCAGCCCGCCACAAAGGCGCCGGCCACATCCGCTTTCGACCGACGCACCGAGGATGTCGGCAACATGGTCGAGTTCGGCCACGTCAATATTCGCGTACCAGACCAGTTACAGGCCATCGTCTTTTACGTCATGGGCCTTGGTTTGACGCGCGATCCCTATCTGATGACAGGGGTGGACAACGCCTGGATCAATGTCGGCACCTGCCAGTTCCACCTGCCCGTGGGGCCGGCCCAGGTGCTGCGCGGTACGGTGGGCCTGGTCATGCCCGATCTGGACGGCCTGGTCAAACGACTGCACGCGATAGCGCCGCGGCTCAAGGGTACGCGGTTTGCTTATGAGCGCGCTGCCGCGCAGGTGGATGTCACCTGCCCCTGGGGCAACCGTATTCGTATCCATGCGCCCGATGCCATGCGCTTTTGTAGCATGCTGCTGGGCATGCCGTACGTCGAGATCGACGTGGCGAGCGGCAGCGCCGCGGGAATTGCCCGTTTCTACACCGAGGTGCTTGCCACGCCGTCGGTCGTTGGCAAGGACATGAACGGCACTTTTGCGCGCGTCCCGATCGGCCTGGGTGAAAGTCTGGTGTTTCGCGAAACGGAGCGTGCACTGGCGGCCTACGATGGCCACCACGTGCAGGTCGCGGTGGCGGATTTTTCCGGCGTGCACCGGCGCCTGCTGGAACGCGGGCTGGTCACCGAGGAAAGCAACCAGAGCCAGTACCGCTTTCAGGACATTGTCGACCTGGGTACGGACGAAGTGCTCGCGACGCTGGAGCATGAAGTGCGCAGCATGCGCCACCCTATGTACGCGCGCCGCTTCGTGAACCGCGACGCAGCCGTCACCAACACCGTCTACGCCACGGGTTACGAAGCCGCCATGTGGCGCACGCCGCCTGGCTGAACCCGGGACAGGCCGGCGTCGTATGTGCTCTGCGCGCTCTTTATACTGCGCGCATGAACAAGTTGGTACATTTTGCGCCTCCCCGCGCCACCACTCAAAAGGTCGCCAAGCCGGCGCGACTGGTACGCACCAACGACCCCGCGCGCACCATGGCCGGCATCATGGAAGTGGCCATGGCGGAGTTCAGCGAGAAGGGGCTTAGCGGCGCGCGCATCGACGAAATCGCAGCCGCCACCAAAACCAGCAAGCGCATGATTTACTACTACTTCGGCAGCAAGGAGGGCTTGTACCTCGCTGTGCTGGAAGAGTCGTACCGGCGCATGCGGACCATCGAGGGCGCGTTGCATCTGGAAGACCTGCCGCCCGAGGACGCCTTGCGCCGTCTGGTCGGCTTCACGTTCGACCATCACCATGGCAACGAGCCCTACATCCGGCTGGTGATGTCTGAAAACATGCAACGCGGCCAGTACATGGCGCAGAGCAAAAACATTCAGCAGCTCAATGTACCGGCGATCGAAGCGATCCGCGCCTTGTACCAGCGCGGGCTCGCGCAGGGCATCTTTCGCCTTGGGCTGGATGCGGTGGATATTCATGCATCGATATCGGCACTGACTTTTTTCAACGTGTCGAACCAGCACACGTTTGGCCTGATTTTCAAGCGCGACACGCAGACCGCGCAGGCGGTAACGGCGCGCCGCGACAGCATCATCGAGATGATCGTGCGCTTCGTTCGCAAATAATCCGCCGCTCCTGGCGGGGCAGCAATTCGCATGCGGGTTTCCCCCAATATGCGGAAAACTAACCAGTTAGTACATTATGGTCATCGAGATTGCACAGGAGACACCCATGCGCGCATCGACGCATAACAACTTCATTCGGCTGCCAGCCTGGCGACTGCGCTGATCTCCGCGAATACGCATGAATTACAAGTTCGACTACGGCCCGGTATGGGCCGGCATGCCCGATCTTCTGCTGGGCTGCCTCGCAACACTGGGTCTTGCATTGGCCGGGATGGTGCTTGCGACCGTGATCGGTATCGGCGGTGTGTTGCTGCGCGACTCGCGTCATGCACCGGTGCGCTGGGTGGTGATGGCGTTTGTCGAGGTGATTCGCAACACCCCCTTCCTGGTGCAGATCTACTTCATCTTCTTCGCGCTGCCGCTGGTCGGCGTGCGCCTGGACCCGACACCGACAGCCATCATTGCCTTGGGCGTGAACGGCGGCGCTTACGCGATCGAGATCATTCGTGGCGGTGTGCAGGCGATCGGCAAAGGCCAGATCGAAGCCGGACTTGCGCTGGGCCTGCGCAAACTGCAGGTGTTTCGGCTGATCGTCATCAAGCCGGCCATGCGCGCCATTTTTCCGTCGCTCGCGAGCCAGTTCATCCTGCTCACGCTCACCACCAGTATTGCGTCGGCCATCTCGGCCTACGAATTGACGTCGGTGGCCCAGCGCATCGAGTCCGATTCCTTCAAGAGCTTCGAGGTGTACGGCACCGTGACGCTCCTCTACCTGGCGATGTCGACCTTGTTGCTGGTGGCGTTCGGTTTCATCGCGAATCGCTTTTTCCGTTATCCGGTGAAGTAGATGCACAACATCACGATTCCGGAGTTTCTGTTCCTGCTCAAAGGCCTGCAGTGGACGATGGCCCTGTCGGTCATCGGTCTGGTACTGGGTGCGATTGCCGGTCTGGCGATCGCGCTTGCGCGCACCTCCCACATCGCGTTTCTGCGGCAGGTGACGGGCGGATACATCATGGTGTTTCAGGGAACGCCGCTGTTGATGCAGCTGTTTGTCACCTACTACGGCCTGGCGCTGATCGGCCTCAAGCTCGACGCCTGGGTGTCGGTCGCCATCGGTTTCACGCTGCACGCGAGCGCCTTCCTCGGCGAGATCTGGCGCGGCTCGATCGAGGCCGTGCCGCGTGGCCAGACGGAGGCGGCGAATGCGTTGGGCGTGCGTTACCTGACGCGCATGCGCCGGGTGGTGCTGCCCCAGGCGCTGCGCATTTCGCTTCCTGCCACGATCGGATTTTTTGTCCAGCTGATCAAAGGAACATCACTCGCGGCGATCGTCGGTTTCAGTGAACTCGCCCGCAGCGGAAGCATCGTGTCGAATCAGACTTTCAAACCGCTGATGGTTTACGCGATCGTCGGCGCCCTCTATTTCGCCATCTGCTGGCCGCTGTCGATTTATGGATCGCGGCTGGAGCGCAGACTTGCCATGGCCGCCCGGTGACCGGCCCTGGCAAAAATTGAAAGCCACCCTTTCCCGCAACCCGAACCAAATACCTGGAGAACCATGAAATGACCGACGTAAACAAGAACTTCAATCGCCGCCGCGTGCTTTTGAGCGCCGCCACCCTGCTGGCCGGGACCGCCATCATGAGCCGTTCGGCCTGGGCCGTCACGCGCGCCGAAATCAAGAGCAGGGGCAAACTCATCGTTGGAATCCAGGCGGCCAATCCACCCTGGGGCTACGTGGATGCCGCCACCGGCAACGCCGACGGCATCGATGCCGACATGGGCAAGCTGTTCGCCAGGGAACTCGGGGTGCAGGTCGAGTTCGCCGGACTGGAAGTCGCCAACCGCATCCCGGCGCTGACTTCGGGACGCGTGGATGTGTTGTTCGCCACGATGGCGATGTTGCCTGACCGCGCCAAAGCGGTTCAGTACGGCAAACCGTATGTCGCCAACAGTATTTGTCTGGTGGCGCCCAAGGCCACCGTCATCAAGTCGGACGCGGATCTGGCCAAGCTGGTGATCGGCGTGCCGCGTTCCAGCGTGCAGGACACCGACGTCACCAAACACGCACCCGGCGCCACGATTCGCCGCTTCGACAACGACGCCGCCACCATCCAGGCGATGTTGTCCGGGCAGGTGCAAGCGGTGGGTGGCAACGTGTTTTACGCCAAGCGCCTGAACGAAGCCACGCCCAATACCTACGAAAACAAGCTCGAGTTCACCCAGCTCTACAACGGGCCGTGCTCGCGCCTCGAGGACAAGGAAATGAATGCCGCGTTGAACGCCTTTATCGACAAGATCAAGGCCAACGGTGAACTGGCGAAGATCCAGCAGAAATGGACCGGTTCGACGATGGTGGATTTCCCCACCAGCATCGAAGGTGTTCCGTTCGTCGCCAGGTAATCCCAAACTTCCCGACGAAAGCGCCAGGGCCATGATGCAAACCGCCAGCACGCAGACCGCCACGGTCACGCCGATGATCGTGATGGAACACGTCGAAAAATGGTACGGCACGTTTCAGGCCCTGACGGATATCAACCTGTCGGTTCGCCCGGGCGAGAAGATCGTTTTGTGCGGGCCTTCCGGGTCGGGCAAGTCCACGCTGATCCGCTGCATCAACCATCTGGAAAGTTATTCAAAAGGCCGCATCCTGGTGGATGGCATGGTGCTGACCGACGACGCGAAAACCATCGACGCCGTGCGGGCGGAAGTCGGCATGGTGTTCCAGCAGTTCAATCTTTTTCCGCACATGACGGTGCTGGAGAACTGCACCTTGTCGCCGCTGCACACGCTGAAGGTTTCCAAAGCCAAAGCCGAAGCCACCGCGCGGCGTTTGCTGGAGCGCGTGCGTATCCTGGACCAGGCGGACAAGTACCCCGCGCAGCTGTCCGGTGGCCAGCAGCAGCGCGTCGCCATCGCGCGGGCGCTGTGCATGGAGCCCAAGGTGATGCTGTTCGACGAGCCCACCTCGGCGCTGGATCCAGAGATGGTCAAGGAGGTGCTCGACACCATGATTTCGCTCGCCGATGACGGCATGACGATGATCTGCGTCACCCATGAGATGGGGTTTGCACGCGCGGTCGCCGACCGCGTGATCTTCATGGCCGGCGGCCAGATCCTGGAAGAGGGGCCGCCGTCCGAGTTTTTCCAGAACCCCCGGCATGAGCGCACCCGCACTTTTTTGGGCGACATTCTGGGCCATTGAAATCCTCGGCCCGCGGCGCAGCTTGGGTAATACCGGGCCGTCCGGGCTGTGACCGCCAATCACGATGTCCAAAACCAGAATCGCCGTAGCCGGCGTCGGCTATATCGGGCAGGCGCATATGGACGCGGCCCGTCTGAGCCCGACGGTCACGCTGTCGGCGCTGGTCGATCCATCCCCGGCGGCGGTCGGCATCGCTGCAAAAGCCGGCGTGCCCTTGTATGCCTCGCTGGAGGAGATGCTGGCCGGGGACCGCCCGGATGGGGTGGTGTTGGCCACACCCAATCAGTTGCATGTGCCCCATGCGCTGTTGTGTCTCGACGCCGGCTTGACGATGTTGCTCGAGAAACCGATCGCATCCACCGTGGCCGAAGCGCGGATTCTGGTTGACGCAGCCGAGCGCACCACCGCAAAAATGCTGATCGGCCACCATCGCGCGCACAGTCCGATCATGGCCAGGGCGCGCGAGGTGGTGCAATCCGGCAAGCTGGGCAAGTTGGTGTCGGTCATGGGCAGCGCGCTGTTTTTCAAGCCCGACGCGTACTTTGCCGACGGACCCTGGCGGCGCGAAATCGGCGCTGGTCCGATCCTGCTCAACATGATTCATGAAGCGCACAACCTGCGCATGTTGTGCGGCGATGTCGTGGCGGTACAGGCCTTCGCAAGCAACGCCACGCGCGGGTTCGCCGTGGAAGATACGGCGGCGATCAACCTGCGTTTTGCCAACGGCGCGCTGGGTAGCTTCATGCTGAGCGACACGGCTGCCAGCGCACGCAGCTGGGAACAGACCGCGCGGGAAAACAAGGCCTATTCCAGCTACGATGACGAGGACTGCTATGTCATCAGCGGCACCTTCGGCAGCTTGTCGAAACCGACCATGCGACTGAAAACATATGGCTACGCCGGGGACCGATCATGGTGGAAACCATTCGACCTGTCCGTGGTGGACATACTGCGCGACGACCCGATCAAACTGCAGATGGAGCATTTCGGTGCCGTGGTACGCGGCGAAGCACAGCCATTGGTGAGCGCCGGCGATGGACTGCAGAATCTGCGTATTACCGAGGCCATCACACAAGCCGCAAAAAGCGGCCGGACGGTGGAAATAGATAGTCAGTGAATCAAGGAATCATCATGAAAATTCTCGTGCTCAACGGTATCAACCTGAATATGTTCGGCAAACGCGACCCGGCGCAATACGGCACCGTGACGCTCGCCGAGATCGATGCCGACCTGATCGTGCTCGGCAAGGAGCTGGGCGCGGAAGTGGAAAGCTTCCAGACCAATGCCGAGGGCGAGATGTGCCAGCGCATCCATCAGGCCTTCGCCGACCAGGTAGACGCAGTGCTGATCAACGCGGGCGCGTGGACCCACTACAGCTACGGCATCCGCGACGCGCTGGCCATATTGCAGTGCCCGATCGTCGAAGTACATATGTCCAACATCCACGCGCGTGAGGCGTTTCGCCATGGTTCGGTGTTCTCGGAAATCGTGAAAGGCCAGATCTGCGGCTTCGGCGCGGACAGTTATCTGCTGGCGCTGCGCGCTGCCGTGTCGGCGGTCAGGGCGGCGAAAAAACCGTGATCCGTGGCACCACGACCCTGATCGCGCATCTGGGTTACCCGACCGACGCCTTCAAGGCGCCGATGATCTACAACCCGTATTTCGAACAGGCGGGCATCGACGCGGTGGTGGTCCCAATGGGTGTGCGGAAAGAGGACTACGCCGGATTTCTGGCGGCACTGTTCACGCTGACCAATATTCGCGGCGCCCTGGTGACGATGCCGCACAAGGTCAGCACGGTCGGTCTGGTGGACGAACTGACGCCGACCGCCCTGGTCGCGGGCGCCTGCAATGCCATCCTGCGCCGTGCCGACGGCAGCCTGCTGGGCGACATGTTCGATGGCGCGGGTTTTGTGCGCGGCGTGCTCCGCAAGGGACGCAAGCTCGACGGCGCGCGTGTGCTGGTCGTGGGTAATGGCGGCGTGGGCTGCGCCATCGCCGCTTCGCTGGCGGCGGCCGGAATCGCGGCCATCGGTTTGTATGACAGCGACACCGCATCCTGCGAAGGCCTGGCGGCGCGATTGCGCCAGCATTACCCGCGCTTGCAGGTGGGCACCGGCTCCAATGACCCGGCGGGTTACGAACTGGTGGTGAACGCTACGCCGATGGGCATGAACGAGGGCGACCCGCTACCGATGGATGTCTCGCGCCTGGCGCCATCCACCTTCGTCGGCGAGGTGGTCATGAAAACCGAAATGACGGCTTTCCTCGCGGCGGCGAAAGCGCGCGGGTGTGCGGTTCAGATTGGCTCGGACATGTTGTTCGAGCAGATTCCGGCATACCTGGAA
>JANYBQ010000091.1 GCA_025360705.1 Betaproteobacteria bacterium
CGGGGGGATTGAGCGCCGGGATGCCAATGTGCGGTGATGGCGAAATGCAGTTCCTACAATCGAGAGCTTCGCGCCACCGTTCCATGAAAGCCCCATGCCCGAAATCGTCTTCAAAGGCAAAGAGTACGTCTACAACCACCACCTCACCGTGCCCTACCGGCCGCTGGTGGTGGACCGTGCCAAGGGCATAGGCCCGGACGACCTGGCCAGCAATCTGATCGTTCACGGCGACAACCTGCATGCGCTCAAAGCCTTGTTGCCGCGTTACGCCGGCAAGGTGGACCTGGTGTTTATCGACCCGCCCTACAACACCGGCAACGAGGGCTGGTGTTACAGCGATGGCGTCAACAGCCCGATCATGAAGGAGTGGCTCAGCACCAACCCGGTCGATGTAGAGGACATGTTGCGCCATGACAAATGGCTTTGCATGATGTGGCCGCGTCTGGTGCTGCTGCGCGAGCTGATGAGCGAACAAGGCTCGATCTGGATAACGCTGGATGACAACGAGGTACATCACGCGCGCGGCATTCTTGATGAGATTTTTGGCGAGAGCAATTTTGTCGCTACGTGCATCTGGCACAAGATGGATAGTCCGAAGAATACGGCTGAGTTCTTTAGCGAAGACCACGACTACATAGTGGTCTACGCCAAGTCAAAAACGAATTGGAGTTTGAATCTTTTACCTCGCTCGGAGGAAATGATTGCCCGTTATAAGAACCCTGATAACGATGCTCGCGGACCTTGGTTACTGAGCGATTTGGCTGCACGTAACCAATATGCTCAGGGGCTATATCCGATAACTACCAAGACAGGCCGAATAATCGCAGGACCCCCGCCTGGCAGCTATTGGCGCGTGAGCAAGGAGAGGTTTGACCAACTGGATGCGGACAATCGCATTTGGTGGGGGGACACAGGCGATAACCGGCCGGGTATGAAGCGCTTTCTTTCAGAAGTCAAGGATGGGGTAGTTCCCCAAACCCTTTGGGGATGGAAGGACGTAGGCAGTACCCGAAATGCGAAGCAAGCGTTGTCTCAAATCATGGCGTCGGGCTTAGAAGGTGATCTTTTCATAACACCAAAACCAGTGGAACTTATCGAGAAAATAATTGACATTGGCGCAGAGAATGACGCACTCATCCTTGACAGCTTCGCCGGCAGCGGCACCACGGCCCACGCCGTTCTCAAAGCCAACGCCAAGGATGGCGGGCATCGCAAATTCATTCTGCTGGAAAGTGAAGACTATGCCGACCGGCTGACCGCCGAACGTGTGCGCCGCGTAGTCAAAGGTTATGCATGGGTGGGCACACAACGCGAAACCCTGCTGGAAGAAAAAATCAACTTCACGCAGTTCAAAAAGGCCGATCAGTGGCTCGCCAGGGTAGAAGCCATCAAGGCCCAGGAAGGGTTTGCGGAAGACTCGGTGCAAATGGAACTGGAGGGTTCAGCAAACTCGTCACGAGCCGATGCGGGATCAAAGCAGACCGCTGTGAAGAAGCGTTTCGACAAGATCAACGTCGAACTCAAGGACGGTCTGCTGCGCGTCGAAGGCGAGAAGAGAATTTCGCAACGCGTAGAAGGACTGGGCGGCGAGTTCACCTACTGCACGCTGGGCGAGCCGCTGGACGTGGAGAAACTTCTTTCCGGTGAGTACCTGCCCGCGTTCGAGGCGCTGGGCGCCTGGCTGTTCCATACTGCCACCGGCGGCACCTTGCTGCCCCGACCCAAAGGCGCGCCCGCCTGGTACCTCGGCGAGGCCAAGGACGCACATGTGTGGCTGGTGTACGAACCATCCTTGAGCTTTCTGAAGTCACCCGAAGCAGCGCTGACGCTGAGCCGCGCCAAGACCTTCGCCGAGTGGGGCAAGGCGCGTAACGACGGCAAAGGCGACGGCAAACGCCACCTGGTGTTTGCCCCGGCCAAGTACCTGGGCAACAAGCAGTTGCTGGAGCACGGCATAGACTACGCGCCACTGCCGTTTGCCTTGTATCGGGAGGGTTGACTATGGAACAAAGTCCGGAGCAAAACCTGGTTTTTCAGCTTGGCCTGTTTACCAAAGCGCGCACAGCTCTGGATGCGGCGCTGGCCGATGATGCGGGTGATGTCAAGTCGCGCAACTCCCTGTTGCTGACCTATGTTTTCACGTTCGAGATGGCCATCAAGTCTTTGCGGGCGTCTCTTGCCGTGCGTGGCCTGAATACGCCGGACTATGCCTCTGCCGTTTTGAAGGCGGCCCTTCGCGCCCAGTTGCTGGATGACGCCGCCAAGTGGGAACAGCTCAAGGACCATCGCAATGATGTGAGCCATGCATATGACGAGTGCAAAGCCATCTTGATAGCGGCGTTCGTGCACGAACAGGCCAGCGCATGTTTCTCCAAATTGGCGCTACGGCTGGAAAGCCATGACTGACACAGGGAGCGCCAGAGCCACATTGGACCCGCCAGGTTTTGGCATCGCGCCGTACATATCGGCGAAGCTGGTTCGCGTGCTGGATGCTTTCCCCGACATTGACGCGGTCTGGGTATACGGGTCGCGTGCTCGTGGAAGCCACCGCATGGAGTCCGATATTGATCTGGCAGTCGATGCGCCCTCGCTCGACGACGCCCAATTCGTTGCGCTGAAAAGTCGGATCGAAAACCTGGAGTTGATTTATCGGCTGGATATCGTGCATCTCCAGCGCATCGGTAGTGAGCTTCTCAAACAGCACATCGCACGAGACCGCAAGCTTTTCTGGGAGCCGCGCCGACACAAGGCCGCCATGGAGTCCGCAGGGGCAACCCAGCTCAAAGCTTTTCAAACTACCGCCCTGGTTCAGCTGGAACGTTATCTGGGTGAACTGAAGAAACATCAGTCGCAAGCCCAGGCGGCAACCCAGGTGCTTCGGGTCATGGAAGGCATGGAAGACCTGATGCACGAGGCTTCGGACTTCCCGAAAAAAACCTGGAACGCCCTCAAGTCCACGGGGCATCTGCCACGTACCTTTGCGGGTCAACCGCACTCCAGCCGCTTCGACGGCGCCAATCGCGCCATTCCCAACGTGTGCCTGAAGATTCCCACCGGCGGTGGCAAGACCTTGCTGGCCGCTGCCAGCGTGGGACGTATTTTCTCGGGGTATCTAGGGCGCCATACGGGGCTGGTGTTATGGGTCGTCCCCAACGAAGCCATCTACCAGCAGACGCTCAAGACGCTGAAAAATCGAGACCATCCTTACCACCAGATGCTGAATGTGGCGGGTGCGGGACGGGTCAAGATTCTGGAGAAAAACTCGCCGCTGTCGCGCATGGACACCGACTCGCACCTGTGCGTGATGCTGCTGATGCTGGCGTCCGCCGCGCGCCAGAGCAAAGAGACATTGCGCTTCTTTCGCGACCGGGGCAATGTGCTGGGTTACACGCCGCGCGAGGACGACATCGAGGCGCATTGGAAGCTGCTGGGCGAGGTGCCGAACCTGGACGCCTACACCTCGTGGGGCACCAGCCAGGCCGAAGCACGCGCCAACAAGGGCAGCATCGTCAAAAGTTCGCTCGGCAATGTGATGCGCCTGTTGCGGCCGATGGTGGTCATCGACGAAGGCCACCACGCCTATACCGAGACGGCGCTCAAGACCATCGATGGCTTCAACCCCTGCTTCATGCTGGAGCTGTCGGCCACGCCGCGCGTCAGTTCGGACAAAGGCAGCGGCTCGAATATTCTGGTGGACGTGCGCGGTACCGATCTGGACGAGGCGGAGATGATCAAGCTGCCTATCCATGTAGACATGCGGGGCTGGCCCGACTGGCAAAGCTGCTTGGCATCGAGCATGCAAAAACTGGATGATTTGCAGCGCGTGGCCACCGAATTGCAGACCGAAACCAATCGCTACATCCGCCCGATGTTGCTGGTGCAGGTGGAGCGGACTGGCAAGGACCTGCGCGACTCCGGTTTCATTCACGCCGAGGACGCCAAAGCCTATTTGCTGCAGCTAGGCCTGAGCGAGGCACAGATCGCCATCAAGACGTCGGACCGCAACGATTTGAACGCGCCCGAGAACATCGACCTGCTGTCGCCGCAATGCGAAGTGCGCGCCATCATTACCAAGCAGGCCTTGCAGGAAGGCTGGGACTGCCCGTTCGCCTATGTGTTGTGCGCATTGGCCGCCGGCAAGGAAGTGCGCGCAATGACGCAGCTGATGGGGCGCATTCTTCGCCAGCCGCATGTCACCAAGACCGGAAAAGCCGCGCTGGACGCCTGTTATGCCCTATGCCACGACGCCAAAACCGGCGAGGTCATCAAAGCCATAAAGCTGTCGCTGGAGACCGAAGGCATGGGCGACCTGGGGCTGGAAGTGACAGGCCCCGCAGGTGACATATTGACGCGCACGGAGGTCTTCAAACGCCGTCCGCAGTTCAAGCGCTTACAGATTTTTCTGCCGCGTGTGACCTGGGTCGAGCAGGACGACAAGGGCCGCAAGCGGCGGCGCGAACTGGCCTATGAAAGCGACGTTCTTGCGCGCGTCGCCTGGTCGGAGGTACGCGTGGAATCATTGGCGCAAGGCTGGTTGCCGGGTGCGCAAGGACAGATCGGGCAACAGATGCAGGTGGACCTGGACGTGCTCGACAACCGGCAAACCGTAAGTTCTCAATTGAGCCGCGCTTCCGACACCAGGCTGGAGCGCTCGCGCATTGCGCGCGGCCTGCTCGACATCGCGCCCAATGCCTGGTGGGCCTGGGACTGGGTCAGTGCGGTGGTGCAGCGCCTGATGGCGCAGGGCTTCAGCGAAGCGGTGATTGCCGACAGCGATGCGTCTTTGCTGGAACGGCTGCGTGTCGATGTGGAGGCCGAGCGGGACCGGCTGGCCCTGGCCGCCTTCGCGGCCTGTGTTGCCGGCGGCGCGGTGGAATTCCGGCTGCGCGCGGACACCACCGACTACGAGATACCGGAGGAATTTTCGCTGGCGCTTTCGGGCAAGCCGCGATTGCTGATGCGCGACGATGGCCGCGCGGTGGAGAAAAGTCTTTTCGAACCCGCGCTGGAGGCATTGGCGGACAACGGCCTGGAGCGCGACGTGGCTTGTTATATCGACGGCCAGGCGGCAGTGCGTTGGTGGCACCGCAATGTGGCGCGCAGCCAATACGGTTTGCAGGGCTGGAAGCGGCACAAGGTTTACCCGGACTTCGTGTTTGCCCAGGTGACTACGGACGGGACCGCCCAGCTTGTGGTGCTGGAGACCAAAGGCCTGCACCTCGCGGGCTCCGGCGACACCATCTACAAACAGCAATTGCTGGCCCGGCTGAATCGGGCATTCGCCGACCAGTCGCACGAGCGTGTGGGCGAACTTGAACTGGTGGGCGAAGGCGCGTCGGTTATTTGCGACCTGGTGTTCGACCAAGCCTGGCGCTCCGAACTGGATACGCGCTACTTTGGTTCTACAACGCCCTGTGCCTTGGCCGCACCGTAACTCTCAGCCAGCGGCTTATTTCCGTAGCGATGCCGGTATGTCCCGGCTCATATGAACCAGTCGGATCACGAGCAGATGGTCTTCATGTTCGAAGTAGAAAAGACTGTACGGAAACTTGCGCAGGCTCCAGAAACGCAAGCCCGGCATATCCAGTTCGTGTGCGTAGCGGGGAGAACCCGTGCCCGGTGCGCGCTGGACATGGGCCACGGCAATCTCCAGCGCATCGACAAAATCGCCCACCATGTGGGGAGCGTCGGCGAGGTAGTACGCCAATGCGTCTTCGATGTCCGCCTGCGCCAGCGCGCTGCGTAGCGTGGTGAGAGCCTGCTTGGGCAAGGCATTCAGGCGCTTTTGCGCGTTGGTTTGGCTAAGCCACGGCGCAGGGTTGCGAAGTAGGACGCGTCCATCGTAGCGGCAACACCAGACCGCACGCCAGCAAGCAGATGCTCCCGGAACTGCGCCCGGTCTTTGTCGCGGCGGATCAGCGCGCGCACATATTCGCTGGAAGTGCCAAAGCCCTCGGACTGGACGCGTTCGTCCACAAAGGCTTTCAGGCCGTCGGGCAATGAAATATTCATGGTTGTCATATACCCAAGCGTAGCATTTTTGGCAAATTTTGGCAAAAATGCCTTGAAGAGGCAAGCCCGGCTTGCACGATACAAACGATACAAAAGGCCCATGCGCGATTCCGGACCGATAGATGGCATAGGCACCGCTTTCGATTGGCGGATTTGTGCAGCGACGACGGCGTAAGCAATACCCATGCGTTGGAACTGATGCACTAAGCCGGTTCAGCCTGAGCGGCCCGGATGGCGGTCAAACGGGCTTGTTCAGCACGGTCCGCAGCACCATATCCACCAGCAAAGCCTCGGCGGCAGCGAAGTCCTGCTGTTCGAGTTCGGGTTTGCCCAGCACCAGGCTGATCTGGCTGGCGAAGTCGGCATAGGCCTGGGTCGAGGCCCACAACACCACCATCAGGTGGGCTGCGTCCACGGGCCGGCAAACGCCCGCCTCGGCCCAGCGGTTGAAGACCGCGATGTCGGCCTGTAGCGCAGGTAGCACGCGGTCCTTGATTTCCTGCGCGAACAGCGGCGCGCCGGCAATCACCTCGTTGGCGTAGACGCGCGAGTCGTACGGATGGTCGCGCGAAAAACGCAGCTTGCCGGCAATGTATTTGCGCAGCGCCATTTCGGGGTCGTCGGCATTTTCCGCAATTGCCGCCATGTACGAAAGCCATACATCCAGCACGCCGTGCAAGACCCGGCGGTACAAGGCCTCCTTGCTGGAAAAATAGTAGAGCAGATTCTGTTTTGCGGTGCCGACATCACGCGCAATATGGTCCAGCGAAACACCGCCATAACCGCGCACCGCGAACAGCCGTTTGGCGGCCTCCAGAATCTCCTGCTCCAGCCGCTCACGGGTGTCGCTGCGCCGTTCCTTGGCGGCACTTCGGGGTGGGCTGGTAGACATAGCTGCGCATGTTAGTCGGTAAGGAGCATCGTTCGGCGGCGCGACTTTTGCATTCCGAATTCCGGGTAAACCCCAGTTGAATCATCCACCTGATATCGATCCAATAGCGGCAATATTTACCAATTGGTAAATATTGGTTTTGCGATACAGCCAACGGACAGGAAGCCAGCCAATGAACCCGCCAGCCATCCCCAGCACCGGCTCACCGGATATCCGGGCCGGACGCCTGAGCCCGCTGCAATACGCGCGGAATTTCTGCGATGCACACCCGCCCTTGAGTCTGGCGCAGGCGCATATCGAGGCCGATCGTTGTTACTTTTGCTTCGACGCGCCCTGCCAAACGGCCTGCCCTACCGGCATCGACATTCCAAGTTTTATCCAGCGCATCGCCGATAACAATATCCGCGGTTCGGCGCACGCGATATTGAGCGCCAATCCGCTCGGTGGCATGTGCGCCAGGGTCTGCCCGGTCGAAGTCTTGTGTGAACAGGCCTGCGTGCGCAATACCAATGAAGACAAGCCGGTCGAAATCGGGTTGTTGCAGCGCTACGCGACCGACAAATATTTCGAGAATCCCGGTGCTCCACTGTTTACGCGGGCTCCTGCGACGGGCCGCAGAGTGGCCGTGGTCGGCGCGGGTCCGGCCGGGCTGGCCTGCGCGCATGGCTTGGCGCGTCTTGGACATTCGGTGGTATTGCTGGACGCGAATCCAAAACCCGGCGGCTTGAACGAATACGGTCTGGCCACCTACAAAACGACCCACGATTTCGCGCAGAAGGAAATCGACTGGTTGATGTCGATTGGCGGCATCGAACTGCGCAATGGCATGCGGCTCGGAAAAGACTTTTTCCTGGAGGGGTTGGCCGAGGAATACGACGCGGTCTTCCTGGGCTTGGGCCTGGCCGGTGTAAACGCCATCGGCATCGCCGAACCCCAGGCCGAAGGTCTGCGCAACGCTGTTGAATTCATCGCCAAGCTGCGCCAGACCACCGACTATGCGACGCTGCCGGTCGGCCGCAAGGTGGTGGTTATCG
>JANYBQ010000105.1 GCA_025360705.1 Betaproteobacteria bacterium
GTTGGCCGACGCCGGCGTGTATCCGGCCGGTGCCGCGATGACCGGTTGCATAGCCGCGCCGGGATACAGCGTCCGTGCCAGCGGCAAGCCCTCGGCCGCCACCCACAAGCCAGTGACCAAAGACGCCATATCGCCCCGGCCGTTCTTCTTGTCGAAGGCTTCAGCCTCGGCCGACGGCAGGCGCAGCCGGGTCGCGCGCCCGGCCTGCGCCAACGCCGCCAGCCACGCTGCCCAACCGGTGTTGCGCGCAACCTCCGCATCGGTAATGACGCCGAGTCCGCTCAGGCCCTCGTGCATTTCGTCCGGGTTGCGCGGGCTGGGCCAGGCTTCCTGCCGCACGCTTTCTATCGCATCGGGGTCGAGCCGGCCCATGTCGTCGGCGCTTTGCGGATCGGTGTAGCGGCGGCTCTGCACGGCCTGGGTGCGGCGCTCTTCAATGGGTGCGTCATCCAGAAAGGAATAAGGCCGGGCGTTCAAGGCTTCGGCGGCGAACGGAGAAGGCGTTGGCAGGTCGCGCGCCACAACCGTTACTTCGCCGGCTTCCAGCCGATGCAGCAATCGCATCCAGCCCTCGGCATCCATCGCGTCATACAGGCAGTCGTACATGGTTTGTGCGACCAGCGGATGTTCGGGCACGTCGCGGTCCCCGGCCAGGTTTTCGGCGCAGGCCACCTGGTCGGGGAACACCGACGCCAGCAGGTCCTCGGACTTCATGCGTTGCAACTGTGGCGCCACCTTGCGGCCACTGACAAAACGCGGCAGGGCCAGCGCGGTGGTGGCGTTCCAGCGCCAGCGCACGGCGAACAGCGGTGCGTCCAGCAGCGCCTGCACCAGCACGTCCATGGCGGTGGCTGAATGCAGGTAATGCATCACCTCGGGCAGCGGAAAACTGTGGCTGGTGGAAAGCGACAACACAATCGCATCCTCGGTCGCGGCCGCCTGCAACTCGAAATTGAACTTGCGGCAAAAACGTTTGCGCAGCGCCAGCCCCCAGGCGCGGTTCAGCCGGCTGCCATAGGGCGAATGGATTACCAGTTGCATGCCGCCCGACTCGTCGAAGAAACGTTCCAGCACGATCCGCTGTTGCGTCGGCAGGCTACCCAGCACGGCAACCTGGCGTGCCAGGTAATCGACTATCTGTCGCGCCGCATCGTCGCTCAAGCGCAACTCGCCGATCAACCAGGCGACCGTGCCTTCCGCGCCGCCGAGGGTCAACTGCTGCGCGATTTCGTCCCGCAGTCGCGACACACCAAAAGACAACTCGTCAGTGCGGCCGGGCGCCTCACCGAGCCAGAACGGAATGTTGGGCGCCGCGCCATGGGCGTCTTCCACCCGCACGCGGCCGGGCTCTATCTTGAGGATGCGGTAACTCGTGTTGCCGAGCTGGAACACGTCGCCGGTCAGACTTTCCACTGCGAAGTCTTCGTTGACGCTGCCGATCTTGTGCGCCTGTGGCTCCAGCATCACGGTGTAGTCGCCGGTCTCGGGAATCGTGCCGCCCGAGGTCAGGGCGGTCAGGCGCGACCCCTTGCGTTCGCGCAGCAGGTGGTGCACGGCGTCGCGGTGCACGTACCCCGCACGCGGGCCGTTGCGCGTGGCAAAACCCTCGGCCAGCATACGCACCACGGCGTCGAAATCTTCGCGTTTCAGATGGACATATGGCCACGCGCCGCGCATCAGATTGAACAGCCCGTCCTCGTGCCATTCACGGCAGGCGGTCTCGGCCACGATCTGCTGCGCCAGCACGTCCAGCGGCGCGGGCAATATATGCAAGGCGTCGAGTTCGCCGCGGCGGATGCAGTCCAGCAGCGCCGCGCATTCCACCAGTTCGTCGCGCGACTGCGGAAACAGCCGTGCTTTCGGCGTGCCGCCCACCGCGTGGCCGGACCGGCCCGCGCGCTGCAGGAAGGTGGCGATGGAACGCGGCGAGCCCAGTTGGCACACCAGGTCCACATCGCCGATGTCCAGTCCCAATTCCAGCGACGCGGTGGCTACCAGCACCTTGAGCTCGCCGCGCTTGAGGCGTTGCTCCGCCTCCAGCCGCGTCTCCTTGGCCAGGCTGCCATGGTGCGCGGCCACGGCCTCCTTGCCGAGCCGCTCACCCAGGTGGCGCGACGCACGCTCGGCCATCCGCCGCGTGTTGACAAATACCAGCGTGGTCTTGTGCATCAGCACCAGTTCGGCGACCCGTCCATAGACCTGCTCCCACTGGTCGTTCGACATCACGGCGGCCAGCGGCGTGGGCGGCAACTCCAGCGCGAGATCGCGTTGTTTGGCATAGCCGATATCGACAATTTCGCAATCCGCCACGCCATCGATAACCGCGCCGGCGCCGACCAGAAAACGCGCCACTTCGGCGATCGGTTTTTGCGTCGCCGACAGCCCGATACGTATCAGCCGCCGGCCGCACAGCGACTGCAAGCGCTCCAGCGACAGCGCCAGATGGCTGCCGCGTTTGCTGGCGGCCAGCGCATGGATTTCGTCCACGATGACAGTACGCACCGTGGACAACATCTTGTTGCCCGACACCGACCCCAGCAGCACATACAGCGACTCCGGCGTGGTCACCAGAATATGCGGCGGCTTGCGCAGACTTTGCTGGCGCTCTTTCCGCGGCGTGTCGCCGGTGCGCACGGCGGTGCGGATATCGACGTCCGGCAGTCCCAGTGCCGCCAGTTCGCCACGAATGCCCACCAGCGGCGCTTCCAGGTTCAGCCGTATGTCGTTGGACAAGGCCTTCAACGGCGAGATGTACACCACGACGGTCTCGTCGACCAGGCCACCTGCTTGCAGCCCCTGGCGCACCAAGCCGTCCAGCGCCGCCAGGAACGCCGTCAGCGTCTTGCCAGACCCGGTGGGCGCCGCGACCAGCGTATTGCGCCCGGCGTGGATGGCCGGCCACGCCGCCACCTGCGCTTCGGTGGGTGCGGCGAAGGTGCGCCGAAACCAGGCGCCGACGGCGGGGTGAAAAGGTGCAAGCGTCACGGTGTTTGCAAAGATTATCTCCACTTGAGGACGCTGGTGAATTGGCCAGCGGTTGTCCCAAAAATTGGCGTCATGGATATTCACATTCGCAGGGAGTGCCACCTCATGAAACAGGCACCGTGTTACATTGCTCACCCGGCTGGTGCCGGCAATGATTTCAGCGGCAGGTGTCGCGGATGCAGGTGCCAACTGCGACGTGCTGCTGATCGCCACCGTCCTGCCGTTTGGGCCCGTCTTGAGGTGCGGCTCCAATTTGCATGGTCGTGACTGCACTGGACCAAACAGAGTAGGTAAGATGACTGTCACCAAAATGTAAAGATGCAGGAGATCACATGTCTATCGGCCAGTTCACTCGAACCATCAATCGCGCGGCGCTTACGTCTATCTTTTTTCTTATGAGTCTGTTGGCGTCGCCGGCAGGGTTCGCCCAAACCGCGGCGGCCGAGCAAGGGAAAGTCAAGGTCGAGTGGCTGGGCCATGAGTTCTATCGACTGACCTCGCCCAAAGGCGTGGTTGTGATCACTAGCCCATGGCTTGCCAACCCGGACGGTCCTGTTGCGCTGAACGAATTGGCGAAGACTGATTTCATTCTTGTTCCCAACTCTCACACCGATGACATGGGAAATCCGATTGAAATCGCGGCGTTGTCCGGGGCAACGGTCCTCGCTCCCGCTCCTTTGGGACGGTGGCTCATCGACAACGGGCTCAAGCAAACGCAGTTCCGGCGCGCCGGGA
Organism: Betaproteobacteria bacterium; assembly: GCA_025360705.1. GTDB lineage: Bacteria > Pseudomonadota > Gammaproteobacteria > Burkholderiales > Burkholderiaceae_C > CAISIP01. The sequence continues at coordinate 3,721 of JANYBQ010000105.1, forward strand.
TCGGTGACCAGTTCGTCATGAAAGGCATCACCTTCAAGATCGCCCCGAGCTCGCATGACAACACCCTGGCGACGGGCGCCGACGGCGGGCCTGCCGCAGCGTTCTTTGTCACGTTCGAAAATGGGTTCACGGTCTTCTTCAACGGACATTCCACGCTCATCGGAGACCTCTCGCTTTACGCATCGGTCTACCAACCCAATTTGGCGATTCTGGGACTGGCCGGGGATCCGCCCGAGTTCGCCCAGGTTGCGCGCATGATGACCACGAACAATCCAAAACTGCGCACCGTCATTCCGAGCCACATGCGTCCAGGCGCGCCGATCCTCACCGACGCCAAGCGAGAACTGGACCGCCTAGGCCTGGGCACGCTGATGTTCGTGCCCGCATTGAGAACGGCATACGAGTATTAGCGAGCGTGAATTGCCGGCGATGGCGCAATCGCTGAATAACATGGTCCGGGGAGAGGCTGACATTAGGGTGCAACACTGCACTAGGATCATTGACTTGTCAATCGCAACCACATCGCCAACGCGGCGCCACTTGAAGTCCAAGCCGCTGATACATACCCCCGCGCGGTGTCAGTTCGGGCCCGACCGCCTGCCACGTTTTTGGACGCCGAAAAGGCCCAGGATGGCAATTCCGAACAGGGCGAGGGACGAAGGCTCCGGGACCACTTGACCTGTGAGCGTGAATGCTTCGTTGAAGGTTGGTGGAGTACTGCCACCGACGATATCGGTCCCTATCTTCAGCCAATCCGGATCCAGAGCCGCGTTCCTGATCCATGCCTGCAGATCTGGCGCGAAAGGCGTTCCAGGCGCCGCGATCGGACGGACCGAGGACAGCCAGTAAAACTCACCGCCGGTGACCTGGACCTGGGGAATGAAGAAGTAATGGTCAGCTGGCAGATCGAATGGCGTTGAAAACGCCACCGTGAACTGCACCTCCTTCCCGGTGACGGCGCCTTCCCCGCCCGTTGTCTGGTTTGGAATCTTGTTGATTCCGTTCAGCACCGAGTTCGCCGCCGTAAAACTGGACGCTAGTGTCGACGTGGAAAACGACAACGTGCCGGCGGCCGCTTCTCTGGAATCGAACACGTTGTCCGACGGCGAGTTGACACGGGTCGGAACGTTGCCCGAGGGCGGGTTGGTGGAGTCTTTAGGAAAGATCCGATAAATTTCGACCGTTACATCTCCTACGGTCGCAGGCGCGACGTTGCCTGTAAGCAACCCGGTAAAGCTAGCGCTCGTGATCTGTGATCGGCTCGTGATGACGAAATCGTCCGCTGCCTCGATTTCCGTTTTGCCAGCGCCCGCGGAACGCGAGGCGGCCGCCATACGGCCGTCGACATTTCCAGTGCTAAAGAAATAGGGCGTCGCGTAAGAAGGCAGAGCGAGCAAACCGGCGGCCACCAGTGCACTGGCCAAGCGTAGCCGTCTCTTGGCATATCGATCGATTGACATTGTCGCCACGACCTTGCGGGTAAGGAGATTGATGAATGTGCCTTGAGCGATTTTCATTTGTACGTTCCTTACAGAGTTAGGCGGGAAGGGCGCAACAGTTCGTGGTGAGGCTCCCACGTTGGACGTTCCGTGGCGGTATGCGAGTCAGCCCCCTAAAAACCAGCCCCCTAAAAACGCCATGGTGCCAATGTCACTCAACCGTTGATGTTCGTCTGTTCGGTAACGCACATAAAGGTGGAAGCTGCGCCGGGAGGCCAGCACCGGCGAGATGGTGTTCAACATCTCCGAGCAGATCGCTTATCTGTCCACGGTCATGACGCTGGAGCCGGGCGACATCCTCGCCACCGGCACCGCGTCGGGCGTCGGCGCGACTATGAGCCGCCATCGTGGCTGCAAGTCGGCGATGTCCTGCGGGTGGAGATCGA
>JANYBQ010000128.1 GCA_025360705.1 Betaproteobacteria bacterium
ATCGCTATTACCTCACCCGTTTGGGGCGCTGTGCAATTGCCGCGGCCTGCTCGCTTACCCGATTCAACATCATCCCGGCCATGGCCGCTATACGTTGAAGTCTTCTCAGAATATGTGAAGACATAACTTGTTAGTGACTAATGCTGCTGCATCGGCTGGGGCAGCAGCGGGGCATGTTGGGCGCGACCTTCTTCAAGGCGCAGAACAAGATCCAGGATCCGGCCAAGCTGTCGCGGCTGGTGCAGCTGATCGACGCCGAGGACACCAAGAGCGGCGCCGGCCAGTACTTCACGCCGCGTGTGTTGATCCAGGCGATGGTGGAGTGTGTGCAACCGCAGCCCATGAAAACGATTGCAGACCCGGCATGCGGCACGGGCGCATAGCGGTGTTTTTTGACTTCGCTGCCGCCTTTCGAAGTCAGTAAGGGGCCGTAGAATCGGCGGTGCCTTGACCGCCTTCGTCCCCATCCCGCAGCCGCCAGGATCCGTGATTCCATCACGCTGATCTGACGGCACATATATGGCGGCCCCAGGCTACATTCTTCTGGTCGAACACCAGCCGGACGATGCGGCGTTTGTTCGGTCTTTATTGGAAGCCCAACCGCGCCAGTCCGCCATCGTATTTCCCTTCTCTGGCGTGCGTTGCATGCAGACGCTGGAAGCTGCATTGCAGGTGCTCGACTCCGAACCCGGCTGCACTGCGGTAGTACTTGATCTGAATCTGCCGGATGGGGCAGGGCTGGAAGGTCTGCGTGCCATCCGGGCACACGCTCCCGATGTGCCGGTGGTCGTGCTGGCGGACGTCGACAGCCCGGGTTCAGGTCTCCTGGCCGTGCTCGCCGGTGCGCAGGACTATTTGGTAAAAGACAGCCTGGATGCCGCGCTGCTGATGCGCGCATTGGAATACGCCACCCAGCGCATAAAGGTGGAGTCGGGGCTGATCGAACGCGCACTGCATGACGCGTTGACGGGTTTGCCCAAGCTGCTCCTGTTGTTGGACCGCATCGGGGTCGCAATGACGCGTTGCGCGCGCGATGGCTCCTCAGGTGCTTTGCTGCTCATCGAATTGAACGGGTTCAAATCGCTCCACGCGGCCCGCGGCCACCTTGCGTGCGATGCTGTTTTGCGGATCGCCGGCGCGCGCCTGAGCGGCGTGGTACGCGGCAGCGACACGGTGGCGTGTCTTGGTGGATATGAATTCGCCGTTCTGCTTCCCAAGGAATCCGGGTTACTGGAATCATTGGCGATCGGCGAAAAGCTGATGGCCGCGCTGCGCGAACCTCTGCCGATAGCACACGCCGGCATGGAGCTTTCGACCAGTATTGGTGTTGTGCGTTTCCGGGATGCCACGGAAAGTTCCGAGAGCCTGCTTCGGCGCGCGCGCGAAGCCATGGCAACCATCGGCAAGGACGGCAAGGGCCGTGTCCGACTGCTCTGAGCCAGGACCCGCGTAGTTCGCGGGAGTCAGGTGCGTAGCATCGCCGCCACTGCATCCACCCGGGCGGCGTGGATCATGTCCCCCACCCGTTTGCCGCTGACACCTGCCTGCTGCGCGCGTGCGGCTACGGCCTTGGTCGCGACGGCTTGTGCCGCCGCCAGCGCGGCCGACATGTGCTCGCGCTGTGGATACGAGGCATCCTGTGCGGCTATTCGGGCACGCGCATCGCATTCACAAACCAGCAGCAGATCGGCGAATCGTGCCGGCTTGCGAAACGCGTCGCAGCGCTCCAGCAGCAGCAGCAACGCCGGTGCATCGAGTGCCATGCTGGCATGGACTGCCGCGCATTCGCGGGATGCCAGTTCGGCCAGTTCACGACACTCGACCGGCACCCGGATGCGTTGGCACAGTTGTTGGGCAGGGTCATTTTTCGGGGTTTTTTTGCCATGACCGTGGGTCGCCCGCGAACCGGCAAACAGGCAGGCAAACCGGACCGGCAGTGAGGCCTGCGACTGTGACGCGTGGTCCAGCGCCCCCATTGAGTGCGCCTGCGTAAAACCGGAGTCCAACGCCGGTTCGCCGGCCTGGGCAAGCGATGGCCACAGGGCATTCAACTCGGGCAACAGGATGGCTAATGCGCCGCATTCGCGCAGCACTTTGAACATGCGCGAGGGGGTGTCTTCCATCAAGCCACGCGCCAGTTCTTGCCACACTCGTTCTGCCACCAATGCGGCCGCTTCGCCCTCTTCGACCATGGCACGCATCAGGTCCATCGTCTCTGGCGCCACGTGAAAGTCCGAAAACCGCGCCGCAAAACGCGCCACGCGCAGGATACGTACCGGGTCCTCGCGAAACGCGTCGCCGACATGCCGCAATACCTTGTCATGCAGGTCGCGCCGGCCATGGTGCGGGTCGACAAGGTTTACCTGCGCCGGGTTAAAGTTGCCGTCGCTTTGCACCAGCGCGGCGTCCAGCGCCATGGCATTGATGGTCAGGTCGCGCCGCGCCAGGTCCTGTTCCAGCGTCACATCGGGCGCGGCGTGAATAGTGAAACCGCGGTAGCCGGGGGCCGTCTTGCGTTCGGTGCGCGCCAGCGCGTATTGCTCCTTGCTGCGCGGGTGCAGGAACACCGGAAAGTCCTTCCCCACCGGGATAAAGCCCCGGTCGGTCAGCTCGCGCGGCGTGGCGCCGACCACCACCCAGTCGCGGTCCTTCACCGGCAAGCCCAGCAGTGTGTCCCGTACCGCTCCGCCGACGAGGTAGGTTTTCATGGCGGGAAGTTTAGGGCCTGGCGGGAGACCGCCAGGCGGCGGAGTTGCGCGGTCGCAGCTTGCAGCAGCCCTATGGCTTGAGCCGGTAAGGTTCCTCGAAATTCAGGAAGTCTTTCTCGACCAGCGCACCATCGATCCATGCCTTCACGCCGGGCAAGCTGCGCACCCGTTCCACGTACGCGCCAACGTGCTCCGGCACCGGCAAGGCGAAGGTCTTGAGCCGCATGCAGACCGGCGCGAAGTACGCGTCCGCAATCGAGAACGCGCCAAACAGCATCGGACCCTCATGCTCGGCCAGCAACTCGCTCCACATCTCCGCCAGGCGCGTCACGTCGGCGCGCACGCCTGCGCTGTCGCGCCAGATCAACCGGCCGGTATCGGCCAGAGAAGCCTCGATGTTCATGCCGCAGGCACTGCGCAGCGCGGAAAAGCCCGAATGCATCTCGGCACACACGCTGCGGGCCCGCGCCCGCGCCTGAGTTGCAGTGGGCCACAGCTTCAAGTCTGGAAATTTCTCGGCCAGGTACTCCGCGATGGCCAGCGTGTCCCACACCACAAATCCGTCGTCCACCAGCACCGGAACCCGGCCCGCCGGACTGATCGGGCCGAGCCGCTTCTTGAATTGCGAATCGGGCGTGAACGCGTCGAAGCGCACCACGATTTCCTCGAACGCAATACCCGCCTGTTTGAGCAGCACCCATGGCCGCATCGACCAGGACGAATAGTTTTTGTTGCCTATATAGAGCTTAAGCATGTTTTTCCTTCCGGCGAAAACGGCATGCTACCCGTTGCGCGGAAGCGATTGATGCCAATCGGGTGGCGAATTGATGCCTGGACAAGATTGAGGGACGCCGGCTTGGTCCTATGCACTTTGCGCC